>JAGQIY010000673.1 GCA_020430865.1 Myxococcales bacterium | reverse complement strand
TGCCTCCGCCACCGGCCCCACCGAAGACCTCGTTCCCACCGCCCACCGTGCTGCCATCGTCCGAGCCGCACGCACCCAGCAAGAAGCTGGGCAGACAAAGCGCCGCCAGCACCCCAAATTTCAGAGCCTTCACAGCGAGCAGTCTAGCCCGTCGGGCGCGATGAGTCGCCAAACACCTGTTCACGCGAGCCCCGTCAGCTCCCACACCTGACCACCGACGGTGCGCGTGGCCGAGCGAGAGCGCAGCCGACCTTGGCCCCTGGACCACGGACCAAGAGCAGGTCGCGCCAGCAACATTTGCGCCCCAGGGACATCAACGACGCAGGCGCTGCGTGAGCTTCACAGGCAAAGCCAGCTGGAATAGGCTGCAAGACGCATTCGTTGCACTGGCACAACGGATGCACACTGCGGGGTTCTATGCAGCGCGATCGACTCAAGGCTTCGCTGAAGCATCTCGGTATCAATCCCGACGACTACCGCGTCATCAAGCTCCTGCCGCTGGTCTACGTCGCGTGGGCCGACGGGAAGATGGAAGACGTCCAGGCGGAGCGCATTCACGCGCTCGCGTCGCGCCATTTCGAGCTGAGCGCCGATGGCGTCCACGTGCTGGATGGGTGGCTCAAGCAGCGCCCGAGCAAGGCCTACTTCAAGGAGGGCCTCCACGACCTGCACCTGCTGTCGATGGCGGAGGACGACATGGAAGTCGATTTCAGCGAACTCCCACAGCTGCTTGCATACGCCGAGGCCATCGCGCGCACCACCGCCAGCGCCCTCGATCAGCCCGAAGCAGTCGACCCTTCGGAGCGAGAAGCCCTCGAGGAGATCGCCAGGGAGTTGATGATCGACTCTGGCGAGAGCTGGGCACAGCTCCTCGAAGAACTCGGCAACGACAAGTAGCGCCCCTCCCCTCCCCCCCCGAAGAAGAGCCCGAGACTCATGAAGAGACAGCCCGACTCGGCGCTGGGGCGTGCCGTCGCGCGCCTCGACGTCGACTCCAAGGCCACGCGCTGGTTTGGCGACGACGTGCTCAAGCTCGACGCCGAACGACTGACAATCGCTTCCCCACGGCAAGGTCGTCTGGTGCTGGTCACCGCGCTCACGCCGACCCCCGCCGGGGAGGGGAAGACCACCGTCGCGGTCGGCCTCGTGGATGCGTTGTGCCGCTCCGGAGTGCGTGCGATCGGTGCGCTGCGTGAGCCCTCGATGGGTCCGCTGTTCGGACGCAAGGGAGGGGCCGTCGGTGGCGGTAGAGCCCGGGTGATCCCCTCGGAGCGGATCAACCTGCACTTCACCGGCGACATCCACGCCATCAGCGCCGCCCACAACCTGCTGTCCGCGGTGATCGACAACCACGTGTTCGCTGGCAATCGGTTGGAGCTCGATCCAGCTCGCATCTCGTGGCCACGAACCCTGGACATGAACGATCGGGCGCTGCGCAAGATCGAGGTGGGGCTGGCGACGCGGCGCGGACCGCAGCGCAGCGAGCGCTTCGTGATCACCGCGGCAAGCGAGGTCATGGCCATCCTGTGCATGGCGACGGACCCTGGCGATGCGAAGCGACGCCTGGGACGCATCATCGTAGGAGAAAATATCCGCGGGGAACCTGTGTTCGCCGAGCAACTGAACGTGCAGGGCGCCATGGCCGCCATCCTGTTGGACGCCCTCTCCCCCAACCTCGTCACCACGGTCGAGGGGAGTCCGGTGATGCTGCATGGCGGACCGTTCGCGAACATCGCGCAGGGCACGAGTTCCTCGATCCAGACCCGACTCGCGCTGCGGCTAGCCGACGTCGTGGTCACGGAAGGGGGCTTCGCCTTCGATCTCGGGGGCTTCAAGTTCCTCGACCTGGTCGGCCGCACCCAGGGCTTCGCGCCCCACGTGGTCGTCTGTGTCGCTACCGTGCGCGCCCTCCGTCACCACGGCGGCGCTGACTTCCAGCAGGGCCCCGACGTATCAGCTGTTTCCTCCGGGATGTCGAACCTGGAGGCACACCTGAGCGCGATTCGGGAGCTGGGGTTCGCGCAGCCGATCGTCGCGATCAATCGCTACCCGGACGACTCTCCTGAAGAGCTGGCCACGCTACGCGAGCGGCTGGATGCCCTGAACGTGTCGAGCGCGGAGACCAGCGTCTTCAGTGACGGTGGTGCTGGGGGTGAGGAGCTGGCACGGAAGGTCAACGAGCGCCTCGAGGGGCCCGCGCCAGCACCCAGGCTGGTCTACGAGCTGGGAGATCCAGTCGAGAAGAAGCTCGAACGCATCGCCACGCTGGTCCTGGGGGCCGCGTCGGTGGAGCTGAGCGCGGACGCTCGGGCCGATCTGGCGCGCATCCAGCGCTGGGACCTCGAACGTCTGCCCGTGTGCATCGCGAAGACTCACCTCTCGATCAGCGACGACCAGGCGTTGCGCGGCCGGCCCCTCGGACACACGCTCCACGTCACGGGACTGGACGTGTCCAACGGCGCGGGCTTCATCGTCGCGCGCTGCGGTCCCATCCTGACCATGCCTGGGCTACCCGACCGACCCGCGGCGGAGGACGTCGACATCCGACTGGGCGACTCAGGCTGGGAGATCGTCGGCCTACACTGAGCGACGCCCAGCCCGGGCGCCGCGCTACACTCAGGCGGTGCAGCCGAGCCAAGACACGCGCCGGAGCCGCCCGCCCAGGGGCCTCTGGATCCGCCCTGTCTGCCTGACGCTGATCGCGGCGCTGCTCCCCCTCGACTGGAAGCGCACGGAGGTCAGCGGCTGCAACGGCCAGCCGGGTGAAGCGCACCTGCACAGTGGCTGGGATCTGGTGAGCGAGGGCGCCTGGCTGCTGGCGGTGCTCAGCGTGCTCAGCCTGTTCTTGCTCTGGCGGAGCGTTCGCATCGATCCGGACTGGCGGTTGTTCCCGGCGACGCTCGGGCTGCTGACCAACGCCGTGATCGGATTTGCCGTGTTCTTCGCCCTGACCTTCGAGCTGTTCTCGCGCTCGCGCATCCTGTGGCCAGGCTGGGCAGCGGTGAGCAGCGCGGGCGCGCTGGCGCTGGAAGGGCTGATACGCTTCCTTGCGGAAGCAGTTGCGCTCGTCAGACGTCGGCGCGCCGCCGCGTCACGACCCCCGCCTACTTGAGCGCCGGCTCACCGAACTCCGACTCGACGATCACCAGGGAATCGGGAGGGGGTTCGTGACGAGTCACTCGGACTCGAGGCGCGATCGCGTCGCACAGCTCGAGTAGCTGCAACATGTACGCGCGCATGATCGCGACGTGTTCCTGCAGGGCGAGTCCCCAGTTCTTCACGACCACGGTGGCCACGGGTGCATCCCACTGCACGTCGAGGTCGCCGGTGTTGTGGTTCAGCTTCCAGAGACCAGGCAGCGCGCGCAGCGTGCGCACCGGCTCTCTGGACTTCAGCACGTGGCGGTAGGCGCCGGTCAGTTCCGCGAGCGCAAGTCCGCGGCCCAGCAGCTCCCAGTCGTTGTCCACGAGCTCGCCCATGACCCGGGTGAGGCGGTGATGGTCGCTGCCGGGGTACCAGTGGGTCACGATCACTCGCTCGTCGAGGTAGTGATGCAAGTCCTCGGGGAGGATCCGCAGCGCGCGCTGACGGTTCTGCCGCATCAACTTGATCATGGGCAGGACGATGCTGCCCTTGGTGGCCACTTCCGGCGCGATCCGAGCATCCCCCACCCCTGGATCTTCCGCCGGGACCCTCGCCAGGTCAACCGCAGCGCCTCGAACACCAGCGATTGACATTCGCCTCCATTTAGTTGCATCTATCAACCAAATGAATGCGAGAGGGCAAGGTAAAGGCAAACCGGCGGACTTCTTGGCCGCGCAGACCGCGCAGCTCCGGGAAGCATCCCGCACGGTATTTCGCGAACTGGGGATGCTCGACAGCAGGCTCTCGGACCTCGGGGTCACCCCTGCGCAGTGCCACGTGCTGATCGAGCTGGGTCGTCATGGCGTGCGCACCGCGAGCCAGCTATGCGACAGCCTCCAGCTCGACAAGTCGGGGATCTCTCGTGTGCTCGCGTCACTCGAGCGGGCCGAGCTGATCAGCGAACGCGACGCGGGGGATCGACGCAAGCGCCCCTGGACCCTGAGCACCAAGGGCAAGCACAAGCTTCGGCGGATTCACGAGTTCGCCGATCAGCAGGTAGTCGCCGCCCTGGAAGACCTGCGCGAGCCGGTGCGCCTGCAGATCGTCGAGGGCATGGCGTGCTACGCCAGGGCTCTCCAGAACGCGCGAGTGCGTCGAGAGTTCGAGATCCGCAGCTGTCGCCCCGAAGACGACCCGGAGATCGCGGGCATCATCCGTCGTGTCATGCCGGAGTACGGCGCCGAGGGGCCCGGCTACGCGATCAACGACCCCGAGGTCGATCACATGTCTCAGGCCTATCGCGGCAAGCGAGCGGCGTACCACGTGGTCACTCGCGGTGGACGGGTCGTCGGGGGCGCGGGGTTCGCGCCGCTCGAGGGTGGCGACGGCAAGACCTGCGAGCTGCGCAAGATGTATTTCCTCCCGGAAGCACGGGGTCACGGCATCGGGCGACGCCTCTTGACGCGCATCCTCGAGCAGGCCAAAGCCGCCGGCTTCACTCGCTGCTATCTGGAGACGCTGGAGCACATGACCCGCGCCCGAGCGCTGTATCGCTCCCTGGGCTTCGAGACGCTCGCGGCGCCGCTCGGACGCACCGGGCACTTTGGCTGCGACAGCTGGATGGCGCGGGAACTCTAGCAGGCTGTTCGGTATGGAGGAGGCGGGAGCTAGATGGGCGCGCCTGCCGAGCGCTCGTAGCCGGCCAGCTCGTGTCGCAGGTTTGCGCGGGCACGGTCCCCGAGCCCCTGTTCGAAGGCGTCGGTGGAGAAGATTCGTGGTTCTTGCTCGGCAGCAGCTGGATGCGGCTCTCCGTCGCGACTTCGACCCAGCATGCCGCGGAGCCACGCCATGCGCCCCACGTCGAAAGCGCCCGGCGGCAGATAGCTGTATTCCTCACGGATACCACGAACGTAGCGTTCGTAGTCCTCGGGAGCAGCGCCCAGAACCGACAGATCGCAGTCGAGAAAGTACGCGAGATCGCCCTTCGCGGTGCCGCGCAGCTTCACGTGATGCTGGGTGGCACGGATCAGATCGCAGGCGTGATCGACTCCCTTGGGGGTGAGGGCACCCGAGAGCACCTCGTGACACAGGCGCGCGCTCTTCACCTCGTTGCTCTCGTCGTGCTCCGCGCCGAGCTCGTAGACCGCGTCGTGAAACAGCACTGCAGCGTAGACCTCCGCCTGGCGCTCGAGCTGTCCCTTGACGCGGCTGAACGCGCGAGCGACAGCGACGACGTGACCCAGATTGTGGTAGGCGCGGGGCGGCTTGGCGTAGGCCTCCACCAGGAGCCGCCAGCTCGGATGCTTCGCGGGGACCTCGAGCTGATAGGAGATGGGGGCGAGGAGCTTCAGCTCGGCGAGTCGGGTGTCGTCGTTGGACAAGGTGTCATGCCTCCTGGCTTTCGTAGAGCCCACGGGCCACTCGCCGGATGGCTCTCGCAGCGAATCTACAGCGGGAGCTTCGATCCGACCACGCTGGGGCACCGCAGCGTCGTGGAACGACGTCTGTTCTCGACGATCGTGTGCCTGGAGGCGGTGCGCGCCTTGCGTGGCTCGGGCGCTGCGCGCTCTTTGCTGAGTGCGCCGCAAAGTTCCGCGGAGAATCGAACGCGTCGACGGCGCCGAGAATCCTGCAAAGCTGCACGCACCCGCGGGGGTCTGCGCTGAGGGCTGGCGTGGCGCCAGCGTTCAAACCGACTGGAGGCGCCGATGGCGGGACTGAGCGTGGGCAATGGTGGAGGCAAGCGGGCGTTGAATCACGAGGTGCCGCTGGTCCCCTACATCGACTTCCTGCTGTGCCTGATCTCCTTCCTGCTGGTCACCGCGGTGTGGTCGGCTCAGAGCCGGCTGGAGGCAACGGCGCGGGCGCCAGGTGAAGCCGGTGTGGTCAGGCAGGAGAAACCGACCGTCTTTCACGTCGACGCCCGCAGTCGCGGACGAGTCATCCTCAGCTGGCGCAAGGGCGACACGGTGGTCAGTCAAGTCGACGTGGAAAGGCGGACTCGCGAGCGCAACGGGCAGCTGACCTTCGTCGATCTGGATGAACGGGTGAAGGAACAGTGGACGCAGTTTGGTAGCCATCGCGCCGCAGGGGATGGGGAACAGGACCTCGCCGTGCTCCACACTCCGGGCGACATGAGCTTCGGCGAGATGGCGGCGCTGATCGATGCCATCCGTGATCCGAGGCGTGAAGACGAGCAGACCGCCTTTCGGGTGAGCCTCGCTACCGACTGATCCCGCGCGGTAAAGCCTTGACCGGGGACGCGAGAGCGGTGACACCAGAGCCATGCTCCGCTCCCGCCTCGCCACCCTGGCTTTGACGTCTAGCGTCATCGCCGCCGCAGCCTGCTCCGCCAACTCCGCTGACAAGAACCAGGTCAGCGGTCAGGGAGGCACCAGCGCGGGTGGTCAAGGCAGCGGGGGCACCGGCGCCATCCTCGGCATCGGTGGCGACGGCGACGCGGGCATGCAGAAGGAGACCATCGTCGTGATCGGTCCTGGTGCGGGCGCCGACGCCCCAGACAAGTTCGGTGGGGAGCCCGTCGCCGCAGCGCCGGAGTGGGTCTACCCCGAGAGCGGAGTGATCGTACCGCCGAACATGAACAGCCTCGAGTTGCACTTCGTCCCGGGCCCCGGTCAGACACTCTTCGAAGTTACATTCCACGCAGAAAAACTCGACCTGATCGTGTACATCGGCTGCGAGGCCGTGGGTCAGGGCTGCGTGTACTCGCCGGATCAGACCTTCTGGGAGAAGCTGGCGGACGGCGCCCGCGGTGCGGCGCCTGTGAGCTACTCGATGCGGGGTGTGGACGGCGCGAACCCGGGGACCGTCGGCATCAGCGAGGAGCGCCAGATCTCCTTCAGCCTGGAGGACATCGTCGGGGGCCTCTACTACTGGAACGACGTTGGCGTGATCCAGCGATACGACTTCGGCTACGCGCTCGCGACCGCCGAACTCTACCTCACGCCCCAGCAGGCCGGCGCCGGCGTCTGCGTCGGGTGCCACGCGGTATCGCCCGACGGGCGCAAGATCGTCGTCGGCAAGGACATCCCGACGCCCGCGCCCTACACCGAGTTCGACATCGCTACCAAGGTCGCGGTCCAGGGCTCCAGCGGGCCCGTGACCGGAGCCGCGAACTTCTTCTCGTTCTCTCCCGACGGTGGCCAGCTACTGTACTCCAACGGCAAGTCGATTGGCTGGCGCGACGCCAACAGCGGGGTGGACGTCA
>JAGQIY010000672.1 GCA_020430865.1 Myxococcales bacterium | reverse complement strand
GCCGCGATCTTCTCCTGTGCCTCGGCGACGAAGGACGCCGGATCGCGCCCGCTCAGGTTCGCCTGCACGCGGATGAGGCGCCGTCCCCACTCCCGATTGATGGTCGACGCGGCATCTTCGGTGTCGACGTTCGCGAGGCTCGACAGCGACACGCTCGCGCCACCCTCGGTTGGCAGCCGGACGGCAGCGATAGCATCCCGGTCGGTGCGGAACCTGTCCGGGAGCCGCACGACGAGCGGGAACACGCGCTGCCCCTCGAACACCTCGCCGACCCGGATGCCGCCGATCGCCTCCACGAAGTCGAGCACTTCCCGGGAGGCGACGCCGTACCGGGCGATCTGTCCCTGATCCACCACGACACTGGTCGTGGGCTGACCTGTGATCTGATCGACCGAGATGTCTGTCGCGCCGGGAATGGTGAGCAGCACGCGTTGGACGGCGTCCGCGAGCCGCAGCAGCTCGTCGAAGTCATCGCCGATGATCTTGATCCCGATGTCCGACCGAATACCGGAGACCATCTCGTTCATCCGCATCTCGATCGGCTGCGTGAACACCACGTTGACGCCGGGCAGCTCTGCCACCAGGCGCTGCATCTCGGCGACGAGCTCGACCTGGTTCGTCGCTCGCGTCCACTGCTCGCGAGGGTGCAGCTTCAGGAAGATGTCGGTGAGCTCCAGCCCCATCGGATCCGTCGCCACCTCTGCCGTGCCGATGCGGCTCCAGGCGTGCTCGACCTCATCCGGAAACTCCTCCAGCAGCAACGACTCGATGCGAGTGTTGCCGCGGACCGACTCGTCGACCGACACGCCGGCCAGCCGGATGGTGTTGGCGACGAGGGAACCTTCGCTCAGCCGCGGGACGAACTCGCCGCCCAGACGCGGCACGAGGACCGCGGCGATTGCGAGGAGCACGAGGGAGCCGGACAGCACGCCCCATCGTGCCCACAACGCCGCCGAGAGGAAGCGCCCGTACAGACCGGTGAGAGCGCGGACGATGACCCCTTCGGTCGCTCGGGTGCGGCGCGGCAGGAAGTAGTACGAAAGCACCGGCGAGAGGAAGACCGCCGTCAGCAGAGCTCCGGCCATGGCGAAGAGAAACGTCCATGCCATCGGCCGGAACATCTTGCCCTCGATGCCTTCCAGCGTCAGGACGGGCACGAAGACGAGGGCGATGATGCCCATTCCGAATACGATGGGGCGCACGACGCTGGCGCTGGACGAGGCGATGCTGTCCAGTCGCTCTTCTTGAGTCAACGGGCGCCCCAGTGCACGCTGCCGCTCCTCGAGGCTCCGTAGGTTCGACTCCGTCATCACGACCGAGCCGTCGACGAGGATACCGAAGTCGATCGCCCCCAGGCTCAAGAGGCTCGCGGCGATGGCGAACTCGTGCATGCCCTGGACGGCGAACAGCATCGCTACCGGAATCGAGACCGCGACCAGCAGGCCGGCACGCAGGTTCCCGAGAAGCGCGAGCAGGACCAGCACCACGAGCGCCGCGGAGACGCCCAGGTTGTGCTCCACGGTCTGGATGACCTGGTCCACCAATGAGGTGCGATCGTAGACGACCTCCACCTCGACATCGGAGGGGAGGGACGGCCGGAGGGCGTCGAGCCGATCGCGCAGGCTCTTGGCGACCACGCCGCTGTTCTCGCCCATCAGCATGAACGCCAGCCCGAGGACGGCCTCGCCATTGCCGTCCGCCGAGACCGCACCGCGCCGGATCTCGGCGCCGATCTCGACGGTCGCCACATCGCGAATCCGGATGGGGGTACCGTCGCTCGTCGCGATCACGATGTTCTCGATCGCCGGGATCGACGAGACGCGACCGACACCGCGGACCACGCTCGCCTCTCCCGCGCTCGTGATCTGTCCTCCTCCGACGTTCGCGTTGTTCCGCCGGAGGGCGTCCAAGATGTCGTCCAGCGTGAAGTCGTACGCGACCAGCGCTTCCGGATCGATGACGACGTGGTACTGCCGCTCGAGCCCACCCCACGAGTTGACCTCGGCAACCCCCGGGACTTTCCGGAGCTCCGGCTTGATCACCCAGTCATGGAGAGTCCGCAGCTCCTCGATCGACCGCTCGGGGTCCTTCGAGCGGACAATGTAGTGGAAGATCTCGCCGAGACCTGTCGCGATGGGGCCCAGCTCGGGCCGGCCCACGCCCTCCGGCAGCTCGACCGACGCCAGGCGCTCGGCGACGTACTGCCGCGCGTCGATGATCTCGACCTCGTCGCTGAAGGTGACGACCACCTGGGAGAGCCCGAACT
>JAGQIY010000671.1 GCA_020430865.1 Myxococcales bacterium | reverse complement strand
GGCGGGGGCCAGGCTGGCTCGGGACAGGGCGGCTCGGGACAGGGCGGCTAGGGACAGGGCGGCTCGGGACAGGGCGGCTCCTCGGCGGTCAACAACGCTGGCAGCGACGATGGGGGCTGCGGGTGTCGGACGACGCCGGTCGGTGGCACCTGGCGTGGGCTGGCGGGCGTTGGCCTGATTGGATTGCTGCTCGGCCGACGGCGGCGTCGGGCGATTCGCGGTTGAGCTCGTAGCGCGTCTCACCCCCAAGCCCGCGACCGGCGCCAGATCGAGGCTCGAGATCGGCGGAGTCGGTCAGGCAATGTCCGCAGCGTCGAGGCTGCCGCGCTAGGCTGGCACCGTGGTGGTCATCGTCGGACTGGGTTCCGAGCTATGGGAGTTCGTTGGACAGAACCCGGGCTACGGCTCGACTGCGATACTCGCGCTGCTGGTCGTACTGCTGCTGGCTCGCGAGTGGTTCTCGCGTGTCTGGCGGCGCTTCGTGATCTTGCGCAGACAGCGTCGCGCCTATTCGCTCGAGCGGGGGGCGCTGCCATTCCTCGAGGCGCAGGGATTCTTCATCGAAGCCGTGCAGGCTCGCACCCACTACCGCCTTCTGGTGGACGGTGAGCCAGAGGACATCGAGCTGCGCGTCGATTTCATCGTGCGCAAGCGGGGTCGCCGCTTCGCGGCGGACGTGAAGACCGGGACCGAGGCTCCGCGGTTGCGGAACCCTGCCACTCGACGTCAACTCCTGGAGTACCAGCTCGCCTACGAGGTGGACGGCGTGCTGCTGGTGGACATGGAAGGGAAGGCGATCCGCTGCGTCCAGTTCCCCGAGGATTAGCCCTTCAGGAGCCTTGGACCAGTGTGCTTGGGGCCTGAGCGAATCCCTCGGTGAAGGACGATTCGCTGCCCCTGCTCCTTGCCCGCACGGTGCGCTGGGTTGTGGCCCGACCCCGAGTGGCGGGTCCAGCGCACACGCGGATGGCGGCGCTTGAAGAACTTCGAGAGCTCGGGGTCGCCGATCCAGACCAGGCCCTGTTCTTGGGTCTGCTTGCGCTCGGCCTCGAGCTTGAGCCTGAAGCCGTTCATCACCCCCGCGACGAAAGCTCGGCGGTCGCGGTTACCCCGGATCCCCTGTGCGCGCTTGTGTTGCCTCCAGAGCTGCTCAGCCGTGTGCAGCAGGAAGTCGTAGACGTAGTGAGCGAGCTCGAGGTTCGCGCGGCTTCCCACAGCCTCGAGCACGCTGCCTCGCTTGCCCTCCAGGGGGCGCCAGACAGGCACCCAGATGGTTTCCACGAAGAAATATTCTGAGAGGATCACTGCGAGGATGCGCTCGGCTTCGCTCACGCGGCCGGTGGGCTCGCCAAGGTGACGAAAGCCCTGTGTCGAGCGCCTGGGCGCGGCGATCTCCTCCAGGTTGTATTTGAGCATCAGGCGTCGGGCGGCGGACATCGCGGCCTGCGCTTCGTGCTCGTTTGGGCTCTCGGCGAGGGCCAGCAGCTTGGAGATGCGCTCGAGGGTGCGTGACTCTGCCGTGTCCGCGGAATCTGGGGGTGAGGGTAGCCCCGTGGCGGCCGAGTCGAAGCCGCGCTCCGCGCAGACGCGGCGAAACGTTGGGCCGTGGGCGGCACCGTCGGGATCCCCGAGCACCTCGATCACGAACTGGTGAGCCATCTCGTGCTTGAGGACCTCGACCGCTATCCCCCAGCCCATGGTCAGCAGCTTCGGGTTCAGCTCGATGCCTCGCGGAACCGAAATGTAGGTGCCCAGTCGGCTCGAGACTTCGCCGAAGGCGATGGTCGGTCGCCGCAGGGAGCCCTTGAAGTACTCCAGGTTCAGCGAGTCATACGTCTGAGCGAGGGCGCGCAGCGTCGCGCGCTCGAGTTCGACGCTCAGGCGAGCGGCTTGAGTCTCAGTCTCGGGCATGGGGTTCGGTGGCTACGAGGTCAACGAAGACGGCAGCTGACGGTAGCCTGAAACTCCGACGCTGGCGAACCGCGGAACATCAGGAGCGACGCGCTCTCGCCGGGATCGAGCGCTCGATCGGCGCCGCTCGGGTTCGAGTCGCTGCTGGCGTGACACGTCACTGGCTTCTCGCAGGCGCTACGCAGATGGACCCAGTGGTCGTAGCCGTAGTTCTTGTAGATCACCTGTGTGGAGTACTCGACGCAGGTCTGCCCCAGGGCTTTGGCGAGGGCAGCGGGCGCTTGCTGGGCGCGACCGTGGGCGTGCTTCGGGGGGCCCCGATCCGCCAGCGCCGAGGGTGCGACCATCAGCCCCACGAACAGCGTGGCAAGCAGCATCTTCCGCGATGAGCGCCCGGGTTGGCGGCCGCCGCCGCGGGAGAGGGATGCGAGGAAGAGAGCCACCAGGTAGATCTGGGGGAGAACACGGCGAGCGGCAAGTTGTTCGCACTCGTTCAGGCGCGGACAGGTGTGGTCGGCGCGCGAAAAAACTCTCCGGCGCCGTTGTGCAGCGCCCAGCCATCGTCCAAAGTTCGCCACCTCATGAGCAGCAACGACGATTTCGCGTCCTTGATGGAGTCCTCTGTCGCCCAGGGCGGGCTGCGTTCTGCGGTTCGCCTGACACCAGGCGAGCGGGTGGAAGGCACGGTGATCCAGATCGGAGCGGACAGCGTGTTCGTCGACGTCGGGACCGCGCGGGACGCACGCATCGACCGTGGGGAGCTGGTGGACCCGAGTGGCAAGCTCACGGTGGCGGTCGGGGACAAGGTCCGCGCCACCGTCGTGGAGGCGTCGTCCCAGGGCGCGCGGCTCTCGCTGGGCGTGGGGCGTGGTGGTCAGGGGATCGACACGCACATGCTCGAGGCGGCTCTTGCCAGCGGCGCGCCGGTCTCTGGCCAGGTGAGCAAGGCGGTCAAGGCTGGGTTGGAGGTCGACCTCGCCGGCGTTCGCGCCTTCTGTCCGGCGTCTCAGGTGGAGCTGTCGTTCGTACAGGATCTCGCTCCCTATGTCGGGCAGACCCTCGACTTCAAGGTCCTCGAGCTCAAGGAGGGCGGGCGTTCGGTGATCGTCTCGCGGCGCGCCCTGCTGGAGGCAGATCGCGCTGAGCGCGCCCGCCAGCTCCAGGATCAGCTCAAGGTCGGGGCCGACCTCGAGGGCACCGTGAGTTCCGTGCAGAAATACGGAGCGCTCGTCGACCTCGGCGGGATCGATGGTCTGGTTCACATCTCCGAGCTGGCGCACCAGCGAGTCGACCGCGTCGAAGACGTGGTGCAGGTCGGGGAGCGCGTCAGCGTGCGCGTGCTGTCGATCGAGGACGACAAGAAGGGCCTGCGGGTTCGGCTGTCACTCAAGGCGCTCGCCGAGCGTCCGCAGTCTGCCTCGCCGCAACGCGACGAAGTGCTCGAGGGCGAGGTCAGCCGACTCTCGAATTTTGGTGTGTTCGTCGAGACCCCGAAGGGTGAGGGCCTGGTTCCGCTGCGGGAGTTGCCGCTTGCGCCAGGTTCGGACCACCGGCGCGCATACCCCGTTGGGCACAAGATGCAGGTCGTCACGGTGGGCTCCGATCCCAAGAGTGGCAAGTTGCGCTTCAGCGTCTCTGGAGTCGCGCGTGTACTGGAGCGCAACAACTACCGCGACTACCGTCAGGGCAGCCAGCAAGCGGGGGGTGGTAGCCTGGGCAGCCTCGGCGATCTGTTGCGCGCGAAGCTCGGGATCGAGGCGCCCAGCGACACGGCGGAGCTCACGCCTGCGCCTGCCCCTCAGGGTTCCGCGAGCGCTGCTCCGTCGCAGTCTTCTCCGTCGCAGTCTTCTCCGTCGCAGTCTTCTCCGTCGCAGTCGTCGGCTCCGTCGCACATGCCTGACGGTGTCCATCGTCGCAAGCGCTAGCGACGACCTCCGGGTCTCGTCATCGGGGCGCGGCCGGTGCTTTCATTGCTGGCTTCCGGTCGGGCTTCAGCGGAACCTTCGGTCGGATTTCCTTGAGGAGACGATCGAGGATGGGCGTGAGCTGTTCGACGGATGGGCGCGCTTTGTAGTCGGGGTCGACGTGGGACCAGCGCACCACTCCATCGGTGTCGATCAAGAACATCGAGGGCACGGCGATCGCGTGCTCCTGATTTCCGGTGCGTCGCTGTAGGTCGACGCCGTTGTTCAGCATGGCGTGATACTCGTCGGCGTCGATCGGGCGCAGGACGTGGAACGCCTTCACAGCAACTAGCTGCGGATCGCTGAGGACGGGAAAGGGAATCTCATAGCTGCGCCGCGTCTTCAGCGCTTCGCTCGGGCGATCGACGCTGACGGCGACGGGCACGACCTTGCGCGACTGGAACTCGACGAAGTGAATGCTGAGCTGGCGAAGCTGGTAGTTGCAGTAGGGACACCAACCGCCACGGTAGAAGACCAGCAGGACGTCCGTCTGGCCCCACAGCGTGCTCAGGGAAATAGCCTTGTTGTCGGCATCCCGTAGCTCCGCGTCCGGCGCCTTCTCGCCCGCCTCGATGCCAAGGGCTTCGGGGTGCACCCCGAGCCTCTCGGCCGGAGTTGGGCGTGCTTCCCGTTGCCGCGGGGAAGCTTCCTCGGGCGGGGCGACGGATGCGGATGGAGTCCTGGCGGACGCCTTCGCCATGCGATCCTCCTCCGTCCTGCTGCAGGCAACGAGGACCAGGAGCAACGCCGCCACACCAAGTCTCGGGTAGCCGCCGCGCACATGCGGAGATGGGACACGCAGCCGCATCCCATCATGTTAGAAGACTCGGGCGCTTCTCGCACCTCAAAGCTGGCGCTGAGCCGGGCGCCGCCGCGCTCAGTAGCGCGGCATTTCGGGGTCGATCTCCCGAGCCCAGCTGTCCACGCCGCCCATGACGTTGAACACCTTGGTGTAGCCCTGTCCGACGAAGTGCTCCGCGGCTGCCTGACTGCGCCCGCCGTGATGACACACGAAGTAGAGCGGGGTGTCCTTGGGCAGGCTGAAGATGTGCTCCTGAGCGGCGTCGTCCAACAGGCGGGCGCCCGGGATCTGGGCAATCGCGCACTCTTCGGGCGTCCGCACGTCGAACAGCGGAAGCTCCGGCTCGGCTGCCAGCCTTGCCTCCAATTCCTGCACCGACATCGGTCGAACCCGCGGCGGCTCGTTGGGATTGTCGATGCGGAAGGCATCTCCTTGCGGGGTCTTCACCAAGTCCACGACGACCCCGTCAGCGCGCCGGGCGCTGGCCAGGTCCATCACCACGGCCATTCCACCGGCATCCACCTCGATGTCCTTGGGCTGCTTGGGGCCAACCGACAGATCATGCTGGTAGCGCGCGTCGATCTCCAGGCGCAAGCGGTCTTCGTCGCTCTCGAACGCCCCCTGGAT
>JAGQIY010000670.1 GCA_020430865.1 Myxococcales bacterium | reverse complement strand
GCTGCCTCGCTCAGGGTGTAGCGCTTCTGACGATCGACTTTCTCGAGCGCCTTCACGCGTTTCTTAGGTGTTTTCGGCATATTTCGTCTTTCGACTCCTGGGCTACGCCTCGAACCGGCTGAGCGAACTCAAGCGGCTGGTGACGCGCCAGTAACTGTTCACACTACGTCGATGCCCATCGAGCGGGCAGTGCCTGCGATGCTGCGGGCCGCCGCGTCGACGTCCGTCGCGTTCATGTCCTTCATCTTGGTCTCGGCGACCTGCTTGACCTGATCCCAGGTGAGCTTGCCGACCTTCTGCTTGTTGGGCTCCTTCGAGCCCGTGCCCGGCTTGCCCGTCGCACGGAGACCGCACGCCTCCTTGAGCAGGACGCTCGCGGGGGGCGACTTCATGATGAAGGAGTAGCTGCGGTCGGCGTAGACCGTGATCTCCACGGGCACGATGGTGTCGCCGAGCTTCGCGCTACGCGCGTTGAAGTCTTTGCAGAACTGCATGATGTTCACACCGTGCTGACCCAGCGCGGGACCAACGGGCGGTGACGGGTTGGCCTTACCCGCCTGCAGCTGCAGCTTGATGTAGCCTGAGATCTTCTTCTTACCTGCTGCCATTTGTCCGGACCTTTCGCGTCTCTTGGACTCCCACTTTCACAGTCGGCTCTGCCATTGACAGCGCGATGACTGGAGCACCGTGGTGTGGTGCGTCGTCGAGTCGCCTTGGTTGAGCTAGCGCTTCTCCACGTGGTTGAAATCGAGCTCAACGGGAGTTGGGCGCCCAAAGATGCTGACCATGACTTTGAGCTTCTGCTTGTCGGGCTTGACCTCTTGGACCGTGCCCGAGAAGTTTGCGAACGCGCCCACGATGACGCGAACCTCGTCGCCTTCCTGGAACTGGTGACGCGGCTTGGGCTTGACCGCACCTTCGCTGATGCCCTTGCGGACCTCTTCGATGTGCGGCGGCTTCACCTCTTGCGGCTTCTGGTTGCCGATGAATCCAGTGACCTTGGGCGTGTCCTTGACGATGTGCCAAGCGTGCTCGTTCATGTCCATTTCGACGAACACGTAGCCAGGGAAGCTGGTCTTGGTCTTGACCCGGCTCTTCCCATCCTTGGTCTGCTCCGTCACAGTTTCCGTGGGGATCAAGATCTCACCGAACTGATCTTCCACCTTGAACTGCCGGATGCGCTCCTGCAGAGCCAGCTTGACCTTGTTCTCGTAGCCCGAGTAGGTCGTGACCACGTACCACTTCTTCGTTGCTTGGTCGGTTTCCATGCTCACACCCCGTAGACCAAAGAAGTGACGAAGCCCCAGAAACGATCGAGGACCGCGATGTAGAGGGTCGCGATGATGCTGGCGATGACCACCACGATGGTCCCGTTGGCGACGGTCTCGCGGTTGGGCCAGGTGACCTTGGCCAGCTCCTGTGCGACCTCGTCCGCCCACGCCTTGATGTGCGGCTTGCGGTAGATCTGGATGATCGTGATCGCTCCGATCAGCGCGCCGGCTGCCATCGTGAAGCTGGGACGGTCGTCCTCCGAGTACGCGAGGAGCTGTGGCACTGCATCGACCGCGGCTGGCCACTCCGCCAGTACGTTCCAGAGTCCGCCAAGGAGCTTGCCAGCGATGTACGCGAGCAGGATCCCGGCGGAGAAGAGCGCAGCGTGCACGTAGCGAGTCGTGCCCAGATTCGCCGGGGAGGCAGCGTCGTCCTCTTCCTCCTCTGCTTCTTCGTCGTCAGCAGCCTCGAACTCAGCGTCCACGACGTCATCGCCAGAAGCGTCGACATCGTCCTCATCCGACTCTTCGTCATCGTCGGAATCATCAGCGTCGTCCGAGTCCTCGTCATCCGAGTCCTCGTCGTCCGAGTCCTCTAGATCTCGTTCGACCTCTTCGTCGGACGCGTCTCCAGCTTCCGTCTCTTCGACGTCTTCGGCTTCGCGTTCTTTGTCCTTGCTGGCCATTGAGACTCTCGGGTTGCTGGAGATCCGACTCGGTTGGGCGCGCTAGGCAGGCGCCTCTTCTGGGTGGCAGGGGCAGAGAGGCTCGAACTCCCGACCTGCGGATTTGGAATCCGCTGCTCTACCAACTGAGCTATACCCCTGTGATTTTGCGCGTTTACTTCGACTCGATGTGGAGCGTGTGAGCGTTGCAGGTGCTGCAGAATTTCTTGAGCTGCAGCATGTCAGCGCCGTCACGGCGGGCCTTGGTGCTCTTGTAGTTTCGAGCTCCGCAGACCGAACAGGCGAGGACGATATTCG
>JAGQIY010000669.1 GCA_020430865.1 Myxococcales bacterium | reverse complement strand
TTCACCGAAGGCCTGGAACAGCGGGATGCTCTGCAGCGAGGGCGGGAGCGCCGCCAAGGAACGATCGGCGGTCAGCTGGCGTTCTCCCGCGTCCACCGAGAGCTGTGGGCCGAGGGTCACCGCGCCAACGCGATAGCGACGGGAGATGAAGTAACGCTCGATCTGAACGTGGCGCAGCACCTCGGCCAGATCGCCATCATAGCTCGCGAGCAGCGCCTCGAAGACCAGACGCGCCTTGTGCGATGCGCTGCCACTCAGCAGCCAGCGTGGCGGTTGCTGGCCGGTCTTTGCGAAGCAATGCTCCAGGATGCGCCGGCGGTAGCTCTCCGGCAGGAGGAGCAGCGGGTGGTCGCGCACCTCGAGATACAGCCGCGCGTCGACCTCGTCGTCCGCCAGATGTGCGTAGCTATCCTGCGGGCCGCGCTCGTTGCTGCGTTTCCTCCCGGAGAAACCTATGGAACCCTTGATGCGGTTCTGACTGGGGAACACCCAGTGGAAGCGATAGAGCGCGCCCTCGTCCAGCGTCGAGTAGTGCTCCAGCGCGCGCATCAGGCACGCCGCCACCGTGCTCTTCGCGGAGCCATTCGGGCCGTGCAGCAGCAACACGCGATTGGGGCGTTCCTCTCGCACGAAATTCGACAGCGAACGGTAGACCTCGAGCTGCACCGCCTCCTGGCCCACCAGCGCCTCGCGCCGCTCCTCTGGGTCTTCGAGGAACGGCAGGTCGAAAAGATCGTAGCGGGTCTCTTGGCCCCACGGCTTGTCGACCACGCTGGAGCCGTAGTGGTCGAACATGTCGCGCATGTAGCGCGCGGCGCCGCGAGAGTGGCGTAGCGGATCGCTCGCGAACAGCTCGACGAACTCCCCAAAGGACAAGATGCGGCGGGCCTGCTTGAAGCCCGCCTCCATGTCGGCGCTGATCCGTTCCAGCTGCTCCAGGACGCTCCCCTCTGACATGGACACCAGGTTAGGAGGGTTGCTGGTTCGGGTCTATTGGCTTGCTCCACCGAGACCACCGGTTGGCGCATTCCCCGCAACGAACACCGCCAACCACGGCAAATTGCCGCGCATTCGATCAGTCAGGCGAGGCTACTCCGCGTCGATTCTCAGGCTCAGGTCACGCTTCTCGATGCGGCATTGATCGCTCGTGCAGATCGAGAAGGCGAACTGCCCGCTCAGCGTGTGAGCGCCGGTCTGAGTCGCCTTGAACGGGATCTTCATCAACACGCGGTCGTGGCTGATCGTGGCTTGGTCCCGCGTGACGACAGGAGCGCTGAGCTCCAGCCCGTCGCTCGCCTTGGTGGTGAACTTGTAGGGGTACTTGTCGTTGCACTTGAACGGCTTCTTGCTCAGTAGCTCGACCTCGGCGGTGGCCTCGCTCCCCGCCTTGACCTCGGAGGTTCGAATGCTCAGCTCGAAGCCGTCTTCAACGACGTGATCGGTGGTCGATTCGCTGGCGTCGTTGGCCACCGGGGCGGGTTCCGCCGCTGGGGGCGTCTGGGGCGTCGGCGCACCGGCGCAAGCCACGAACAAAAGCCAGAGGCCGAGCCATGGGGCTCGGCCTCGACTCCTGAGTGCGAGGGGAAACATGAACACGAGTGTAGACCACGCCGCGTCCAGTCGCCCGCGAGCCTTGCTCACTCGCGCCGGCGACGGCGGAACCACACGAGCGGTGCCGCCAACGCGAGCAACCAGGGAGCACCGGAAGACGAGTCCTCGCCCGGTACGCTGCACCCGCAGCCACCGCCGCCCGGGTCCACGTTGCCCCCGCTGCCGCCGGTGCC
>JAGQIY010000058.1 GCA_020430865.1 Myxococcales bacterium | reverse complement strand
CTCGACGCGACCTGGGGCGACGAGTGGCTGCGGCTGGGCCCTGTCTGAGCTCTGCCTGAGCGCGGAGCGTGAACGGCTATCGGGCGAGCACGTGGCTCAGCATCTGCTCGAGCTCGCGGATGATGGGATCGCTCTTGCAGCGCGCCATGCTCGCGAAGGCCTTCTCGATCGTCGGCTCGACGAAGGCCAGGTAGTCGGGGTTGCCTCGAACGCGATCGATGAAGACGAAGCGTCCAGCGTCCTTCAGCTTGCGCTGTACGGTGACGAAGTCGAACTCCCACACCACCTGTGCGCGTTCCCTCTCCCCCAAACCCAGAGCCAGACCGAACTCCTCCAGGCGCTCCTCCACGAACTCGCGGGTGAAGGTCTGGTAGCTGTCGTTGAGCAACGCAACCAGGTCGTAGACGCGGGGTCCGAGCAGTGCGTCCTGGAAGTCGATCCAGACCAGCTCTTCCTGTCCCGGGGCTCCTCGCACCATCAGGTTTCGGCTCTGGTAGTCGCGGTGCACGAAGCTCTGGGGCCAGCTCGAGATGGTCTTGGCGAGGTGCTTCGCGGCGCGGTCGAAGAGCAGCCGGTCCTTGGGATCGAGGAAGATGCCGCGCGCCTCGAGGCCCCACTCAAGGAAGTGATCCACCTCCCACTTCAGCAGATCGTAGTCGAAGGCGCGCGCGCGCACGATGCTTTCGCGCGGCAACGCATGTGCTGGGTCCTGGGGATTCAGGGCGAGCTGGGCCCGCGCTAGATCGAGGATCGCCTTCTTGTAGATGTCAGCCTTGGCATCCGGCCGTCGCTCGAGGAAGCGCGCCAGGGTCTCGTCGCCGAGGTCCTCGACCAGGATCAGGCCGGCGTCGCAAGCCTCTGCGACCAGTCGCGGCACGCGCACGCCGCGCTCCGCGAGCAGATCCCGGACCTCAAGGAATGGCCAGCGCCGCCCGGACTCGTCGGTCTTGGCGATCTCGTCGGGCTTCGTCGCGTCCGGGACGAACATGGCGATCGCGGAGTGGGGACCCGACTGCACGCGGAAGAAGCGTCGCGTGGACGCTCCGCCCGGCATTTCGGCCACTTCCGGCGCGCTCGCGGGGTCGGGGTTGGGCCAGGCCGCGCGAGCCAGATCCTGAATGCGGAGGGAGAGGGCTTCCACGAGTCTTCTTTTTTCCTTAGGTCCCGCGAACGGGGAATTCAATCGCTCTCGCGCCCGATCTTCTTGTTGCGGCGGGCGGCCTCGTCGGTCCGCTCCTCGAAATACGCGAGTGATCCTGCGGTGCTCCCCCCTCGGGCGCCCGCCTCGCTGCGGTCTCGACCGCGATCATCGATCGACTTCCCCGTTCGCAGACCCATAGCGCAAGGTGTGACCTCTGCCGTAGTTTTGTGACATCTCTTGCGGCTCCGGGAGACGCTGGTGACTGGATCGCTGAAGACGTTGGGCACGGGTTGGGATGCGCGAGTGGCGCGAGTATTCGCAGCGGCGGAGCTGGAAGTGCCCGATCGCAGCGGCTTCGTGGACCTGCTGGATCAGGTGGTGATCTGGAATCGCCGGCACAACCTCACGGCGGCTCGTGATGCAGACGAGCTCGTCGATCTGTACCTCGCGGATGCGGCCTGGTTGGCGAAGCTCGGCGCGCGGTTGATCACCGACGAAGACTCGCCCTCTCGCAACGCGTGGGTCGATGTGGGCAGTGGTGGAGGTGCGCCGGGGCTGCCCCTGGCGCTGTTGCTGCCGCGGCTCCACCTGACCCTGGTGGAGCCGCGAGACAAACGCGTGGCCTTCCTACGGAGCATGCTCGGGCGCCTCAACCTGACTCGCGCTCAGGTGTTGAGACAGCGGTCCGATACGTTGCCCGATAGGTCCGCCGCGGTCGCATTGGCGCGAGCGACGCTGCCACCGCCGGAGTGGCTTCGAGAAGGTGCTCGGCTCGCGCGGCGCGCCGTCTGGGTGTTGCTCGCCAAGGAGCCTGCGCCGACCCTGGAGGGCTGGCGCCTCGAGCAGCTGACGCCTTACGCCTGGCCGCTAACGGGCTTCGAGCGCAGTCTCGCGCTGTACGTTCCCGACGCCGAAGATTGAGTCCGCAGGGCAAGACGCGGACGGCGCGGGCAAGCGAGGCGCCAGCGCCACG
>JAGQIY010000057.1 GCA_020430865.1 Myxococcales bacterium | reverse complement strand
CTGAACGCCGATCACTTCTACTCGGACGCGAACCGCCGCATCTTCGACTCCGTGGTTCAGCTTCAGCAGGCAGGGCGGCCCGTCGACGTGGTCAGCGTGGCCGGCTACCTGCGGGATCGGGAGCGCCTGCAGCAGGTGGGCGGGACGCCTTACCTGGCTCAGCTAGCGGACGCGACGCCAGCGGTGGCGCACGTCGAGGCTCACGCGAAGACGATCCGGGAGAAGTGGCGCCTGCGTCAGCTGATCGCCACCTGCCAGCGCTTCGCCGCGGAGGGCTATGGCGACTGCGGGGAGACTCAAGCGTTCATCGACAAGGCCGAGCAGTCGGTGTTCGATATCGCGCGGGTGCCGGAGGGGTCCTCGATCGTCCCCGTGAAGGACGCCATCAACAAGGCGTTCGAGATCATGAGCGAGGCCGCCAAGCGCGGAGGCAGGACGACCGGCATCGAGACGGGGTTCTTCTCGGTCGATGGCAAGACCAGCGGTCTTCATCCTGGTGACTTGTACATCGTGGCCGGTCGTCCTGGCATGGGGAAGACCTCCTATGTGCTCAACATTGCAGCGAACGTCGCATCGCCGCGAGCGGGTATGGACGCGGAGGGTCAGCCCATCGAGCAACCCGGGCATGGTGTAGCGTTTTTCTCCCTGGAAATGCCGCGGGAGCAGCTCGCCGCTCGTGTTCTCGCGATCGAGGCTCGCGTCGACGTCTCGCGGCTGCGCTCGGGAAACATGCGTCCAGACGACTGGAATCGGCTGACGGATGCCGCCGCTCGCCTGGGGCGCTTGCCACTCTGGCTGGACGACACTCCCGGACTTACGCTGCTCGATCTACGAGCGAAGGTGCGTCGCCTCCAGGCGGAGATCTCCCGCGGCGAGTCCGCGACAGGCACGGACAAGCTGGGCTTGGTGATCATAGACTACCTGCAGCTGATGCAGGGAAGGGCCGGCGTGCAGAGTCGCGAGCAGGAGATCAGCGAGCTCTCGCGTGGCCTCAAGGGGCTAGCGAAGGAGATGGGCGTCCCCGTCATGGCCCTGAGCCAGCTGAATCGTTCCGTGGAGACTCGCGCGGCAAAGGACAAGCGTCCCCAGCTCAGCGACCTGCGTGAGTCAGGTGCGATCGAGCAGGACGCCGACGCGATCTTCTTCATCTACCGCGACGAGTACTATTTCAAGGACAGCCCTGATCAGGGCATCGCGGAGATCATCATCGCCAAGCAACGAAACGGTCCGACGGGAACCTGCAAGGTACGTTTCCAGTCGGAATTTACGCGATTCGACAACCTGGCGCCGGACGAGTACGAGTTCAACGAGTACGACGACTTCCAGGAGTTCGACGCCGCCGGTGCCGATCCAGGAATGGGCCCGTAGCGCGGATCAGCATCGAGGGCGTGCTTCAGAGCAAGAGGTTCTCGGCGAGCTCGTAGAGAAGATCGTCGAGGCCCTCATGAGTCGCGGCGCTGATCAGCCGCAGCTCTACTCCGATTTCCTTGAAGCGTGCTCTGAGTTCGGGGTAGGCCTCGCGCACGTCGGGCAGGTCTGCCTTGGTCAGCGCCACGACCTCGGGTCGCCGCAGCAGGTCTTGCTTTGCCGTGTCTCCGGCGAAGTGAGTCAGCTCCTCGCGGATCACGTGGTAGTCCTTGACGGGATCCCGGTCCTCGTCCTCGTCGAGGGTCACGAGGTGCAGCAGGACGCGGGTGCGCTCGATGTGACGGAGAAAGCGCGTTCCCAGGCCCGCACCTTGGCTCGCGCCAGGTATGAGCCCTGGGATGTCTGCTACGACGAAGCTGCGGCCGAGCCCCGTCGCCCGGTCACCGATCGTTGCCACGCCGAGCTGGGGGGTGAGGGTCGTGAAAGGGTAGTCAGCTACCTTGGGACGGGCGCGACTTACCGCGCGGATAAAGGTACTCTTGCCGACGTTGGGAAAACCCAGCAGGCCGACGTCGGCCATCACCTTGAGTTCGAGGCGTAGGTGCTTGTGCTCTCCCTTGCCCCCTGGCTCTGCGCGCCGTGGCGCGCGGTCGACCGGTGTCGCGAAGTGCTTGTTGCCACGCCCGCCCTTGCCCCCCTTGGCGATGATCTGGCGCTCGTCGTGGCTGATCAGCTCCGTCAGGCGCTCACCAGAGCCGTCGTCGTAGACGATGGTGCCGATCGGCACCCGCACCTCGCGGTCGTTGCCGGCGCGGCCGTACTTGTCCTTGCCGCTGCCGTTCTGGCCGGGGTCTGCGCGCACCTTGTGCAGGTGGATCAGCTCCTGGAGAGTACTGAGACCGCCGTCGGCGACCAGCACGACGTCGCCACCGCGGCCGCCGTCGCCGCCCGCGGGGCCGCCAAACGGTACGAACTTCTCACGGCGGAACGCGATCGCCCCGTCGCCGCCATCACCAGCCTCGACCTCCAGGCTGCACTCGTCGATGAAGTGCATAGGCGGCGGAGGGTAGCTACGGGATCTGCTCGAGGCACGGTGTTTTCGCCGTTCGGGATGCGTTGATCGGCGCTTTTCGGGCGTTTTCGCCTCGCCCCGGACTCCGCCCGGCGGTTTGACGCTGAAACCTCTGGAGCTTGGAGTGGGGCTCACGCTGCAGGCCCAGCGTTTCTCCCCCCCAACCCTGGCGTGAGCCGGGGCGCTGGCGCTCGTCGGCGGCGTGGCTGCGTCGGCTTGCGGGCAGCATTCGGCGCGAGGCAAGACGCGTGGTACACGACTGCGTCCCATGAGCGAACACGATTCCGGTTCCGCCGGCGCGTCGGATGTCGAGCCCGTCGTTCACGCCTCAGGCGCGGGCGAGCGCATCGCGGTGGTGGTGAACGGCAACGCAAAGAGCGTCAACGACGAGGTGATTTCCACGCTGGATCAGATCCTCAAGGGAGGCGATCTGTTCGTGTCGCGGCGCCTGGAAGAGGGGCAGGAGATCGCGCGCACGTTGGTCAGCCGAGGCTACGGCACGGTGCTCACGGGCGGCGGCGACGGCACCTTCACCGTGATGGTGACGGAGGTGGTGCGAGAGGCGCGGCGTCAGGGCAAGCCGCTGCCTCGCTTTGGCCTGCTCAAGCTCGGAACGGGCAACGCGCTGGCCTGGGTGGTTGGAGCGAGCAAGGCACGCCGCAAGGGCAAGGGCCTGAGCGTCGATATCCAGCGTCTCCGCGAGGATGCGGGGAGTCGCAGCATCCGCTTGGTCGAGGTCGAAGACACCATCGCGCCGTTTGCGGGCTTCGGTGTGGACGCGGTGGTGCTCGCGGACTACGCCTACATGAAGCAGCGGCTGGCGAAGACGCCGCTGAAGCCCGTCGCCTCGGGTCCGCTCAGCTACGCGCTCGGATCCATCACGCGATCCATTCCCAGCTACTTTATCCGCAAGGTACCGCACTGTCGGGTGATCAATCTGGGTGAGGAGGCCTGGCGTGTCGGTCCCCGTGGGCGCTTGATGCAGCCGGGGTTTGCCAAGGGCGACGTGCTCTACGAAGGCCCGGCGCGGGTGGCGAGCGTGGGCACGATCCCCTATTTTGGCTTCGGCTTTCGCTTCTTTCCATTTGCCGAGGAGCGTCCCGATCGAATGCACCTGCGGGTGAGCTGCATCTCACCCGTGGCGTTCGTGAAGAACTTCCCCGCCATCTGGCGGGGTGAATACGAGGATCCGGAGTCGACCTTCGATTACCTCGTGGACCAGATCGCCATCGAGATGGACCCGCCGACGGCCTTCCAGATCGGGGGGGATCCCCACGGAGAACGTCAACGAGTGGAAATGCGCCTCAGCCCGACGCCGATCCAGCTGGTGGACTTCTATGCGCCGCCCAGCGCGAGCTAGCCCTCCCGAGGTCGCTTCTCAAGCAGCGCCTGCAAGGCTAGGCTGACGTCGTGGGAAAGGGGATGCTGATGTGCCTGGCCCTCGGTCTGCTCTGGTCGGGATCCGGACGCGCGACCCCGGCGGTCGGCAAGGCCACCGTCACCTCGCGCTGTCAGCGGGTGGCGGCACCTGGTCGCGTGCTGTGTGAGGTCGAGACAGAAGTGAGCAGCGGCGAGCTCGCCTGGGCCGACGTCGTGGTGCTCGGGACCCCGGACTTCGCTCGGCCGCTGCGGGCCCGAGTGGGCCCCAAGGAGGCGACCGCGCAGACCTCTCGACGCTTGCGGCTCCCTGTGGCACTCGTCGCGACTGCGACCGGCGACGGCACGGTCGTGTTCGGAGCTCGCGGCGTCGCCTGTAGTGACGCTGGGCACTGCGAGGCCTTCCGGATCGAAAGCCGGGCTGAGCTGCATGTCGGTCCCGAGAGTCCGACGGCGACCGGGACCGAGGGCTCCTGAAGCGCTGCGCCGTTGGCGCAGCGAAAGAGACGAGGAATGGCGGAACGCAAACGCATGCGCATGGCCGAGCTGGCCAAGGTCAGCGGGGTCTCGCGGGAGACCATCCACTACTACCTGCGTGAAGGCTTGCTGCCGCGGCCGGTCAAGGGTGGAAAGACCGTGGCCTACTACGACGAGAGTCACCTCGAGCGCCTGACCCTGATCCGACGTTTACGCGAGGAAAAGTATCTCCCGCTCGCGGTGATCCGGCGCATCGTCGAGGCCGGGCCCGAGGGACCAACGGACCGCGACGTCGACACCCTGAGCGACGTGCTGTCCATCGACCCGACGTTTCGCCGGAGTCTGGCGGAGCTCGCGACGCCCGACTCCGAGTCGGAGCGCATCGCCCTCGAGCTGGGTTTGTTGGGGGAGAGCGTGACCCAGGTGTCGAAGAACGATCCGACCGAGCAGCGGGTGCTCGCATCGGTCGCTCAAGCGCTCAGTCTGGAAGGGGACGCACGACAGCTGACCCTCGACGACATGCGTGCCTGCGCTCAGGAGCTGAGCAAGCTCGTGGATCTCGAGGCGGGTCTGTTCTTCGACTTGGTGATCCGTCGCGGGGACATGCCAAGCTCCATCGCCGCGCTGCGCAGCGGACGCGCGGCGGTCGCGCGCTTCATCACCGCGTATCGTGACTTGATGCTGCGCCGGGTCGTCGATGACGTGCTCGCGGCGATCAATCAGGGGACGCGGGAGCTGGAGCAGCTCGACTACCTGGAGCTCTCCGAGGGCGAAATGATCCGCCTCGGCGCGCCCGTGCAGCGCAAGGAGTTCCAGCAGCGCGCCCTTGCTGGCGACGCGGCGGCGGCCAACGACTTGGTCTGGCACCTGTTCGTGCTCGGCACCGCGGACGATCTGTGCGCGCTGCCCCCGAAGGTGAAGGAGCTGCTCCGCCCTCGAGCACGGTTCCTGGTCGCCGCAGCTCGCGCAGAGCACGATCCCATCACCGAGCGAGATGCCCTCGCGGCCCAGCTCGACAAGAGCGGTTCTTTTTCCCTGGGGCAAGTCCTGGTGGCTCAGGTCAGGCTCGCCAGCTTCGCGCGCGAGAAGCGCAGCGATCAGGGCTTTCTCGAGCTGGCTGTTCCAGTGCTGCACGATCTGGCGTGTGCGACACCAGAGCAAGACGCGGATCCGCTGGCGTCGGCGTGTGCGTTCCATCGCCGCGGCCTGATCCGGCTGGCCCTGCCTCGAGTGCTCGGACGTCACGGGCGGGCCCTGGAGGATCTCGAGCGTGCGCTGGGGGTGGTGCTGGCTGCGCCTGGGCGCATCAGCGCGGCGAGCCGCGCGCGCCTGGAAGGCAACATCCGACTCTCGCTCGGGCGGCTGCTGCTCGAGATGCACAAGAACGCCCAGGCCGCAGAGCACCTGGAGCGCGCCCGGGCGATCGATCCGAGCGGCCCGGTCGGGGTCACTGCCAGGAAGGAGCAGCGGCGCATCGCGCGGCGCTGAGTCGACGTCGCCACGCGTCTCGGAGCGCGGACGAGCGTCCTGGAGCTGCGTTCGGGGGCTGCCCGATTCTTGGCCCGGCGGTGCGGGGTCTGATACGGGGAGCCGATGCAGCTGCCGGGGCGCCTGGAAGTGACGACCCTGGGGGACGTCTTGGGAGCCCTGTATCGCGAGCGCGCCAGCGGCGTGCTCGAGCTGCTGGAGCGCGGCACGAGCCACCCTGGCAGGCCGCATCGGTTGTTCATCGAGCGCGGGCTGGTGCGCGACGTGGAGTCGTCGCTCAGCGTGACCAAGCTCGGAGAGCTCCTGTGGCAGGAAGGCTTCCTGGACCACGGTACCTGGCAGCAGCTCGGGCGTGAGCTGCTGTTCAAGCCTTCTGCGAGGGTGGGGG
>JAGQIY010000668.1 GCA_020430865.1 Myxococcales bacterium | reverse complement strand
GTTCTTCACGAGCCAGGCCCAGCCGGAGCCGAAGAGCGTGGCGGCCTTGTCGCTGAACTGCTTCTTGAACTCGTCGAAGCTGCCGAACGCGTCCTTGATCGCGTCGGCGACCTTGCCGCTCGGCGCGCCGCCGCCACCTGGCTTCATCGAGTTCCAGTAGAAGGTGTGGTTCCACACCTGGGCCGCGTTGTTGAACATGCCACCTTCGGCCGCCTTCACGATTTCCTCCAGGCTCTTCGAGGCCATGTCGGTGCCTTCGATGAGCTTGTTGAGGTTCGTCACGTAGGCGTTGTGGTGCTTTCCGTAGTGGTAGTCGATCGTCTCTGCGCTGATGTGCGGCGCCAGGGCGTCCTTCGCCCACGGCAACGCCGGTAGTTCAATCGCCATCAGTCTCTCCTCTCGGTTCCCTGTCGTTTCGATCGGGGTGGCTGGCTTGGCCAGAGCTTCCCCGGGGGTCTGAAGTGTCTAGGCAGCGACGCGGCGGGATACAAGGCCATGGACGAAAACGTAGAGCTTTGACGCGGGATTGGCAGGGTGTACGTGCTCGCCACGCCTCGCGCTGGGCTTCCCCGTCGAACCGCAACTCCAGCCAAGCTTCAGGGTACGCTTGCCTCGGCGGCGCCAAAGCGCTACGGCCGGCGACTCGACATGACAGACAACGAGCTTTGCCCTTGTGGTTCCGGTCACGCCTTCTCCGCCTGCTGCGGCCCCCTGTTGGAGGGTAAGCAGGCCGCACCGACGGCCGAGGCGCTCATGCGCTCGCGCTACAGCGCATTCGCCAAGGGCAACGTCGACTACATCCTGAGCAGTCACGATCCCGAGACGGTGGAAGAGGTGGTGCGGGAAGAGGTCGAGGTTTGGAGCCGGGAAAGCGAGTGGATGGGGCTCGAGATCCTGCGCACGGAAGCCGGGGGGCCCGACGACGACGAAGGCGTCGTGGACTTCGTGGCGAAGTACAAGCTCAAGGGCCTCACCACCCAGCATCGCGAGCGCGCCGAGTTCCGCAAGCTCGAGGGCAAGTGGGTGTTCGTGGATGGAAGTGACATCCCCGCGGAAGCGAAGGCGAAGCCCGCGGCGAAGTGGGTGGGCGGCAAGAAGAACAAGAAGAACAAGAAGAAGTGAAGGCGTCGGGCGCAGACAGTCCGGCTCCAGGCGCCGAGCTGGTGCGCAGGGACGCCGAGTTGCTCTGGCATCCCGCGACTCACTTCCGTGATCTCCAGCTCCTACCTCCTCTGCCGATCCAGTCGGCGCAGGGCGCCTATCTCCAGACCTGCTCCGGCGAGCGTATCCTCGACGCGATCAGCAGCTGGTGGACCTGCCTCCACGGGCACGGACACCCGCGCATCGTTGCGGCAATCGCCGATCAGGCGGCGCGCTTGGATCACGTGATGTTCGCCGGCTTCACCCACGCGCCTGCGCTCGAGCTGGCCGAGGCGCTGGTGGAGCGTGCGCCCGGGGGACCCGCGAGCTACGGGCGAGTGTTCTACGCGGACTGCGGCTCGGCGGCCATCGAGGTGGCGCTCAAGATGAGCTTCCAGTACCGGCAACAGAGCGGCGAGCGCCAGCGTCAGGGCCTCGCTACTCTCACCAATAGTTACCATGGGGAAACGTTGGGTGCGTTGGCCGTCAGCGGTAACCGGGCCTACCGCGAGCAGTTCGGACCACTGCTGTTTCCCGTGGTCGAGCTTCCAGTGCCGAGCTATCTCGGCCATGAGCACGGCGACCTGGTTCGCGATCTCGGCGCCGACGCCCCGGAGACGGCCCAGGCGATCGCGCTCCTCGAGCAGCATCGCGATCGGCTCACCGCGCTGCTGGTCGAGCCCGTGATTCAGTGCGCGGGGCGCATGGTGATGCCTGGAGTCGGCTTCTATCGCGCACTGACCGCTGCGGCTCAGCGCCTAGGGATCCACGTGATCGCTGACGAGATAGCCGTAGGCTTCGGGCGCACTGGGCGCTTGTTCGCCTCCGATTGGGCCGATCCTGCGGTGGCACCGGACTTCCTGTGCTTGAGCAAGGGATTGAGCGGGGGTGTATTGCCACTCAGTGCCGTGTTGGTCCGTCGTGGCGTGGATGAGGCGTTCAAGGGCGATCCAGCGCGCAGCTTCCTTCATAGCCACACCTTCACGGCGAACCCGATCACCTGTCGCGCGGGACTCGCGAGCCTCAGCCTGTTCGACGACGAGCACCCGCCCGAACACCTGGCGAGCTTGGCGCGGCGGCTGGACGAGTTGTCGCGCCAGGTGGCCGTCGCCGTCCCGCAAGTCGTTGCGCGCCGACAAGCCGGCTTGGTGGTGGCGCTCGAGGTCCGACCCGACGTGGGCTGGCAGTCCCGGATGGGCGAGGGGAGGCTCTCCCTCGAGCTGCGCAGCGCAGCCCTCGAACGCGGGGTGCTCCTGCGTCCGCTCCACGACACGGTGTACTGGATGCCGCCCTACTGCGTGACCTCCGACGATCTCGACCGCCTCGCCGAGGTCACGCGCCAGAGCATCGTCGCGGTGCTCGGGCGCTGAGCCGGTCGAGTCCGCGCGGAACTGTCGGCGGACGAAGACGGCATCTGCGGGGAGGTTTGCAGGCGCTGCGCGTATCACTGCGCGCAAGCGCTGGCCTGCCCTCGCGGAAACGAAGGCGAGCCAGGGACACGCGCTCCGGTCCATCGAAGGCGGCGGCGTTGGCCTGGCCAGGGTGATCTGGACGCCTCCAGGAGCGAAACCAACACCGGCATCGGCTCCCTCGACAGCACAGCGTGGACTCTCAGTTACACCCCGTCTCAGGTACCCGTGAAGTTCCAACTACAGTCCTGCCCTGCCGACCGGTCAGTGGGACGAACCGCGTCCGTTATCAGTTCCAACGCATTTTTTTGCGACGGGAGTGATCGGAAGGCGGGGGTCGAGGCGACTCACAAATCACGTTGGGGCGCGAGGTCATGCCAGTTCAGTGGCTCAGAAGTGCTGGCACATCCCTTGCTCCTTATGGCGGCGAACCCAAGAACCTGCCCCTTTTTCACTTGATTGGCACAACATGGCGCAACTTCCGACTCTTCGACGCACTCCCCAACAGGCGCGCTCACGCGAGACGGTGCTCACCATCCTGGTCGCGGCGGCTCGCGTGCTCAACCAGCACGGCTTCAAGCGGTTGTCGACGAACCGAGTCGCCAAGGTGGCGGGGGTGAGCGTTGGTTCGCTCTACCAGTACTTCAGCGGCAAGGAGGACTTGCTGGGTCAGCTCGCCGAGCGGCGCGTGGAAGTGCTCACGGTGGAGCATCAGAGCCGAACGCACCGGGCGGAGACGCTCGAGGAGTCCTTCGCGGTCGCGGCCGACGTCGCCGTGGAGGCCGCCGGGCTGGAGCAGGATCTCGGCCGCCTCGTGGAAGGCTTCGAGCCCAGCCCCCTTCACAGCTGCCAACGCTTGCTCGAGACCTGCCTGGACACGGGCCGTGGCGAGTTCCGGGCCGACAAGCTGGAGCTGGCCTCGACCCTCGGAGCGTCCGCGATCGTGCGCGCGATGGCCGCCGCGCCAGACGACTGGCGCGAGAGTGAGGCCCTTCGCAAGGAGCTTCGCGGGACCTTCGCACGCCACCTGCTCGCCCGTGCCCATGACAGCGGGATCCGTACCAGCATTCCGTTGGCTCACACTGCCTGAGCGCTGAGTTCGCGCTCGGCTGTCGACGACGTTCCTCGAGACCCGGCCCCGAGCGAGTCTCGAGGCCCAGGCCAGCTCGTGGCTCGACATCTGCTTGGAGTACCCAGGGTTGGGCAGCCGACGACTCAATAGCTCGAGTCATCGAGGCGGGTCTTGCCTCGGAAGATCCAGTACACCGTGGTCGTGTAGGTGAGGATCAGAGGCACCCCGATGAACGCCACCACCCGCATCAAGCGCAGCGTCTTCTCACTGCTGGATGCGTTGTAGATGCTCAAGCTGTGCTCCGGGACCGGTGTGGAGTGCAGCAGGTTGGGAAACATCGCCATCCCGAACAGGAACACCAGCGACGCGATGGTCGCCGAGGACGACACGAAGGCATAGCCCGCTCGGCCGAGGTGGATCGCTCGCGGAATGTTGGCGATCGCCAGGACGTTCAGCGCGACCAGCACCCAGGCAGCGGGCCAGCGCTCGAAGTTGTCCAGGGCTCGTGGGACGCTGACGAGAGTCAGCATCGTCACCCCGATGTAGCCGACCAGGAACAACCCGAAGCTGGTCCACATCCAGCCCGTGACGCGCCTGCGCAGGTCTCCCTCGGTCTTGAGCGCGAGGTAGACCGAGCCGTGCATGGCCGATGTGACGACGGCGAACGCGCCGACGGCGATGGCGTACGGGTTGATCAATGTCGTGAGCGTGCCGGCATACTCTCCTTCGGCGTCGATCGGGATCCCTCGAATCGCGTTCCCCACGGCAACTCCAGCGATGAAGGTCACGAGGCTGCTGGCAGCGCTGAAGGAGAAGTCCCAGTAGGCGCGCCACCAGCGCTCGGGGCGCTTGGAGCGGAACTCGATGGCGACGGCGCGTCCGATCAGGGTCACCAAGAGCAGCATGAAGGGCAGGTAGAAGCCGGACAACGCCGTGGCGTAGGCGCGGGGGAAAGCCGCGAAGAGCGCGCCGCCGAAGGTCACCAGCCAGACCTCGTTGCCGTCCCACAGCGGACCGATCGAGTTCAGCAGCACCCGGCGCTCGCCGTGCTCGTCGGAGCCTCTGGCGAACTCGCTCTTGGCGAAGAGGTGCAGCGTCCCCACCCCTAGATCGAAGCCATCGAGGATCGCGTAGCCGGTCAGCAGCAGACCGAGCGCGACGAACCAGAACACCTGAAGATCGGTCACTTGGCTTCCTCCTCCATGGACGTCGCCGAGGGCATTCGCACGCTCGGGGCCGAGGTGAGGGAAGTGTCCGGTTCTCGAGCCACTCGCTCTCCCGCGACCTCCAGGAAGCCTGCATCACCGCCACCGTCGCCATCCGCGGCGGGTCCGTGCTGGATCTTGGAGTGCAGCACGAACACCCAGACCGCGAACAGCCCCACGTAGACGAAGCCGAAGAGCAGAATGCTCGCCAGGACCTGTTCGGCCTGCACTGTCTTGCTCAGCGCGTCGCTGGTCTTGAGCAGGCCCTGCACGATCCACGGCTGGCGCCCAACCTCGGTGGCGACCCACCCGGCTTGGTTCGCGATGATCGGCGCGACCACGCTCACCACGAGGAGCTTCAGCAGCCAGGTCGTCTGCTCGATGCGTTTCCGTAGGGCGAAAAATACGGACAGCAGCGACAGTCCGATCAGGTACATGCCGATGCTGATCATCACGTGATAGGTCTGAAAGGGGATCCCGATGGGGGGCTGCTCGTCTGCAGGGATCTTGTCCAGTCCGGGCACGGGGCGGTCCGGATCCCCATACACCAACACGCTGAGCAGCTTCGGCACCTGGACGCCGTACTCGACCTGCTTGGTCTGGGGGTTAGGCAAGCCGAAGAGATAGAGTCCGGTGCCGCCGTCACCCGTCTCGAAGTGGCCCTCGAAGGCCGCGAGCTTCGCTGGCTGATTGTGCGCGAGGGCGCGTGCCTGTTCGTGCCCGGACACGAGCATCGCCAGGCTGCTCAAGGTGGCCACGGCGAGCGCCACGTTCAGCGACTTTCTCGCCACTTCCAGGTGGCGTCGCTTGAGCAGGTAGTAGGCGCTGATGCTCAGCACGAAGAACGCGCCCTGCAGGAAGCTCCCGAGGAGCACGTGTCCCAGGCGGTGCATGGACGAGGGATTGAACACCATCGCCCAGAAGTCCGTGATCTCCGCGCGAGCACGCAGCCCCTCACCGACGATGTGGTAGCCAGCGGGCGTGTGCATCCACGAGTTGGCGACCACGATCCACACCGCAGAGAAGGTGGAGCCGAGGAACACCATGACCGTGGACAGGAAGTGCGTGCGCGGCTTCACTCGGTCCCAACCAAAGACCAGTACCGCGAGGAAACCGGACTCGAGGAAGAACGCAAAGATCCCCTCGCTCGCCAGCGCCGAGCCGAAGACGTCACCCACATAGCGTGAGTAGGTCGCCCAGTTGGTGCCGAACTCGAATTCCATCACCAGCCCCGTGGCGACACCCACCGCGAAGTTGACTGCGAAGATCTTGGTCCAGAAGCGCGCGGCGCGTTCGTAGCTGGGATCCCTGGTGCGCAGATAGCGGCCTTCGAGGATCACCAGGATCAACCCGAGCCCGATGGACAGGGGAGGAAACAGGTAATGGAACATGACCGTCAGCGCGAACTGCAGTCTGGATAGAAACAGGACATCCATCGCGTGGGCCTTTCGAGGATAGCGATGTGCGAGCGCCGTTGGCGGACAACGTGGTGTAGAGGAGCGGCCTCGCCCAGTCTGCGGGAGGGTGGCAAATCGTCGCTAACCAGCGTGGGTGTTTCCGTGCGTTTCCGTTGGGCCACGCCCGATGCGTGGCACTCCTGGCACCAGAACCGCGGCGGCTGGGCTGAAGCGCGTGTCCAGCGCGCCTCACCCCCGAACCGGAAGACCGCTGATGCAGCCGGAGGCGTAACCGATCGCAGGGCGTGCGCGTGGATCGAGCAGCCGCGCTCAGCTGATCTACAGCTGCGGTCCATTGCCGCGGCCGAGCTCGGGTCCTATCTGTCCGAGGTCGGCGAGTCGGGACCCTCGCACGACCGGCCGGGGCCCACAGTCAGGCAGGGCGGTTGCAGGTTCCAATCGCAGGCGAAAACCGGCGGTTTCGCGCTCCAGCGGCCGCAGGACCGCGATCCACCCCGGATCTTGCGCCTTGGCGGCCCAGGCGGGGCGAATCGGCGGTCACGAGACTAGCCGAAGCCGCGGCGGTTGGAGTAATGAGCACCCACGACGCGCCCGAGGCGCGCCTTCGATGATTGTTCGGGCCTTCCCGGCACGAACAGGTTGAGACCTGACGGCTGGTGCTCCCAGCCGAAGACGCTCGCGAATGCGACCAGACACCGGAGAACCCGGACTCTAGCCCAGCGCGAGTGTGGAGAGGCGAGATGGAAAAAGCGCTCACGCTCAGCCACAGCACGATCGGCAAGAAGGCCTTGCTGGCAGTCAGTGGCGTGGTCCTGTTCGGGTTCGTGATCGGTCACATGCTGGGCAACCTGCAGGTGTTCCTCGGACCGGAGAAGCTCAACGCCTACGCGGCGACGCTGCACCACACGCCGGCGTTGCTGTGGGGTACTCGCATCGTGTTGGTGGTCGCCATCATCACGCACATCGCGATGGCGCTGCAGCTGATGGGGCGCTCGAGCGCAGCCCGTCCGGTGGCCTACGCGAAGAAGGACAACGCGGTGACCAGCTACGCCGCGATCACCATGAAGCTGTCCGGGCCGATCCTGTTCTTCTACATCCTGTTCCACCTGGCCCACTTCACGGTGCCCGGGCTGGCGCTAGGGAACTACGAGCACAGCTCCACCAACGTCTACGCGAACGTCGTCAACGGCTTCAGCATCCCGTGGGTGACCGCGGTCTACGTCATCGCGCAGGTCCTGCTGGGGCTTCACCTGTACCACGGCGCCTGGAGCATGTTTCAGACACTGGGTCTGTCTCACCCCCGCTACGAGGCCAAGAAGAAGCTCGCGGCGCAGACGCTGGCGCTGGTCGTCATGATCGGAAACATCTCGATGCCGGTCTGCGTGCTGGCGGGCGTCATTCCCCAGGCGACCTGAGAGTGTCGATTTCGCGCGGAAACGGATAGAGGAGACGAGTCATGGAGCTACGATCCAACGAGCCCACCGGCCCCATCGAGAAGCGTTGGGACCAGCACCGCTTCGACATGAAGCTGGTGAACCCCGCCAACCGGCGCAAGCACACGGTGATCGTCGTGGGTACGGGCCTGGCGGGCGGCGCCGCGGCAGCGACCCTGGGCGAGCAGGGCTATCACGTGAAGGCGTTCTGCTACCAGGATAGCCCGCGTCGGGCTCACAGCATCGCTGCTCAGGGCGGCATCAACGCCGCCAAGAACTACCAGAACGACGGCGACAGCGTCTACCGGCTGTTCTACGACACGGTGAAGGGCGGTGACTTCCGCTCCCGTGAGTCGAACGTCTATCGCCTGGCGCAGGTCAGCGTGAACATCATCGACCAGTGCGTTGCGCAGGGCGTGCCCTTCGCGCGCGAGTACGGCGGACTGCTCGCCAACCGCTCCTTCGGCGGCGCGCAGGTCAGCCGCACGTTCTATGCGCGGGGCCAGACGGGGCAGCAGCTGCTGCTCGGGGCCTACCAGGCGCTGGAGCGACAGATCGACGCCGGCACGGTCGAGATGCATCCCCGCACGGAAATGCTCGATGTGATCGTCATCGACGGGGTCGCGCGCGGCATCGTCACCCGCGACATGATCACGGGGAAGATAGCGGCCCACACCGCGGACGTCGTGCTCTTGGCGACGGGCGGCTACGGCAACGTCTTCTACCTCTCGACCAACGCCAAGGGGTGCAACGTCACCGCCACCTGGCGCGCCCACCGCAAGGGGGCGTTCTTCGCCAACCCCTGCTACACGCAGATCCACCCGACGTGCATTCCGGTGAGCGGCTCCTATCAGTCGAAGCTGACCCTGATGAGCGAGAGCTTGCGAAACGACGGTCGCGTCTGGGTGCCGAAGAACAAGGAAGACTGCTCGAAGAAGCCGAGCGAGATCCCCGAGAGCGATCGCGACTACTACCTCGAGCGCATCTACCCGAGCTTCGGCAACCTGGTTCCGCGCGACATCGCTTCTCGCCGCGCGAAGTTCATGTGCGACCAGGGCTTCGGGGTGGGGCCGGAGGTCGACGGTGTGCGCCGCGGTGTCTACCTGGATTTCCGCGATGCCATCAAGCGGCTGGGCGAGAAGGCCGTCAGTGAGCGCTACGGCAACCTCTTCGACATGTACGAGCGCATCACCGGCGAG
>JAGQIY010000667.1 GCA_020430865.1 Myxococcales bacterium | reverse complement strand
CCCGACGAAGAACTTGATCCCTTTCGACTTCAGGTCAGGACGACCGCCGAAGATCCCCAAGCCGAGGAACGGAAAGAAGAAGGACAGGATGCCGGCCGGCACCCACGCATTGGTCGGCGCGCCGTCGGGGCTGATGTTGAACGGATCGGCCGACTGCTGCGGGTAGCCCGGCTGCTGACCGTAACCCGGTTGCTGACCGTAGCCCTGCTGCTGGCCATACGCCGGCTGACCGGGCGGCGGACCGCCCTGAGGCATCGGTTGCGCCACGGGCTGCCCGGGCGGCGGCCCCCCCTGCGGTGCGCCGTAGCCTTGCTGGGGTTGGCCCCCAGGCTGGCCGACCGGCTGGCCTCCTTGGGGCGCGCCGTAGCCAGGTTGCTGAGGTGGACCGCCGCCATAGGGCGGTGCTCCGCCAGGGGGTTGTCCAGGTCCGCCGTATCCGCCCATGTTTCCCATCGTGTCTCGTGCTCCTCGATGCGTGTGTACCGCGCCGACGTGGGCATCGCAAAGATCGCGGTGCTCACGCGCGGCTGTGGATGCCCCCGTTTCGACCACGCACGCGAGAAGTTGCGCGGCCGAGACGAAAAATCAGAACTGACCGTAGACGAACGGTTGGGCCTTTGCACCCGCAGCAAAATGGAGCGCATAGGCGCACGCGGCGAGCACGGCCCCTTGCAGCACGGCGGGCAGCTCTACGAAACGCTGGCGGAGCGTGGGATGGGTGCGCGGCGGCAAGAAGTGCGTGACGAAGCCGAGCGCGAGCGCAGCGATCGCGAGCGGACCGAGATTGGTCGTCGCAAAGGTGAGCCGACCCATGCGCAGCAGCATCAACGTGGCATGCGCGAAGGTCGGCGCGCGGAAGAAGATACAGCAGAAGCAGACGAAGTGGAACGTCGCGAAGGTGTAGACGAAGCGCATGAGCGGCGAAGGCGCTGCGTCGCGTTCCTTCTCACCACCTCGCCGCGACCAGTAGCGATTCACGGCGAGGCCCGCGCCGTGGAGCCCGCCCCAGATGACGAAGTTCCTCGAGGCGCCGTGCCACAGTCCGCCGAGGAGCATCGTGAGCATCAGGTTGCGGTAGGTCTTCGCCTGCGAGCCGCGGTTGCCGCCGAGCGGAATGTAGAGGTAGTCGCGCAACCACGTCGAAAGCGAGATGTGCCAACGTCGCCAGAACTCCTGCAAGCTCTGGGAGATGTAGGGGAGATCGAAGTTCTTCGGCAGCTCGTAGCCGAAGAGCTTGGCGCTGCCGATGGCGACGTCGGTGTAGCCGGAGAAGTCGGCGTAGATCTCGATGGCATAGCCGTACACGGCGACGAGGATCTCGAAGGACGAATAGCGCTCGGGGTTGTCGAAGACGCGGCCGACGAGGTTCACGGCCAGCGTGTCGCCGATCATGATCTTCTTCATCAGCCCCGTCGCGATGAGGAAGAGCCCTTCGGCCTTGTGCGCATCGCTCGCCTCGGGCTTCTTCGCGAGCTGCGGGAGCATCTGGTGCGGGCGCACGATGGGCCCGGCGACGAGGTGCGGGAAGAAGCAGACGAAGAGCAGGTAGTCGAGGTAGCGCTTCGCAGGAGGGATCTCACGACGGTATACGTCGATCGTGTAGCTCATCGTCTCGAACGTGAAGAACGAGATACCGAAGGGCAGCACGATGCGCAGGTGCACCGGCGAGACGTTCCAACCGACGGCGTGCGCGGCGTCGACGAACGAGTCGACGGCGAAGTTGAAGTATT
>JAGQIY010000056.1 GCA_020430865.1 Myxococcales bacterium | reverse complement strand
TGGTGGCACCCGTCACGATCGGCGCTGGCGCCTACGTCGCGACCGGGACGACGGTGACGCAGGACGTACCTGACGACGCGCTCGCCATCGCTCGCGTGAAGCAGCAGAACAAGCTGGGCTACGCCGGGCGACTCAAGTCCCGGCTTCAGGCTGCAGCGCGCCGCGACTCCGAGAAGCTCCGCGTCGAAGGCAAGAAGTAGCGAGCGGCGCGCCCTGCGTGGAGCCAGCCTCCTGGCGCTTGCCTTCTCCGCGGCTTGGTGTGGGGCTGCCTCGCGTGTCGCGGGGCAGGCCGCCACGCACACGGCCCCGGCGCCGGAACCACTCCAGGGCGTTTCTCCGGCGATTCGCCCAAGCCAGCCCGTCAATGGCGTGGTTCGCGCTGGCACGGGGCCTGCAAATCACCCTTCGCGAAAAGGAGGAGTGATGATCAGACAGGCTCGAGAACGTCGCGCCGAGTCCCCACGACCTAGATATCCACACGGATTGATGAGCCATGGCGCCGCGCTTGCCGCGCTGCTGTGCGCGGTGGCGTGTGCTGGACCGGTGCAGGAGAATACGGACCCAAACTTGCCGTCTGCTGGCGCGGACAACCAGTACGACCCGTCGCTGGGGGAGCCCGCGGAATACAGCACTCGCTACATCCGCCTGGACGTCGGCCCCGCCGAGGCAGGCTGTCCCACCGAGATCCCGTTCTTCGACTTCGACGAAGCCAAGGCGAAGCCCCAGGACCACCTGGAGCTATCGGCGCTCGCAGAGTGCCTGAAGGATCCCAACCACCGCGACGCCGAGATCGTGCTGATCGGTCACACGGACACGCGCGGCAGCGACGAGTACAACCAGCGGCTCGGGATGGAGCGCGCGCAGACCGTGAAGGACCTGCTCGTGAGCTACGGCGTCCCCGGAGCGCGGATTCAGGTTCGTTCTGCGGGTGAGAGCGAAGCCCGCGCAGCGAACGACCCCTTGATCTCCCAGGGCTACGACCGCCGCGTGGAGGTGGTGCAGATGGAGATCAAGAAGCCGTACTAGGTTGAACAGGTCACTTGTTGCCGCGTGGCAATTATTGCAACCCGTGGGCCGAGCGCGTGCCCGGTCGAAAGGATTTGAGATGGACTTTTTGAGACAGCAGCTGGCGCCGATCAGCGGCGCGGCGTGGGCGGCGGTCGAGGCTGAGATCGCGGGTGTTCTGCGCACGCGACTCTCGAGTCGCAAGCTAGTCGACGTGGATGGCCCCAAGGGCTTCGACTTCTCTGCGCTCAACCTCGGTCGCGTGGAGACGCCAGAGAACCAGAGCGGGCGCGTGCAGTTCGGCGTACGTCAGGTTCTGCCCCTGGTCGAGGTGCGAGTGCCATTCGAGCTCGATCAGTGGGAGCTCGACAACTTGTCGCGTGGTGCCGATGACGTGAACTTCGATCCCGCCGTCGAGGCGGCGATCCAGCTTGCCTCTTTCGAGGAGCGCGCCGTCTACTCGGGATTCTCGCCCGGAGGCATCCAGGGCCTGAGCAGCGCGAAGCATCACGAAGCGTTGAGCTGGAACCGCGACGCAGAGACGTTGCCGAAGCTGGTCGCCGCAGGACTGGCGCGGTTTCGTGAACAGGGTGTCGATGGGCCCTACGCCCTGGTGTTGGACACCAAGAGCTATCGAGAGCTGAGCGCTGCTGGTGACAACTATCCCCCGAGGAAACGCTTGTTGCGCACGCTGGAAGGCGAGATCATCCATGCGCCGGACGTGCCGAAGCCCATGCTGCTCAGCCTGCGGGGCGGCGATTTTCGGACCACCCTCGGTCAAGACTGTAGCTTGGGCTACGACGGACACACGTCGACTCACCTCAAGCTCTACGTGACGGAAACGTTCACCTTCAGGATGACGGGGCCGGAAGCCGTCATTCGCTTCGAGTGAGGTGGAGAGATGGCCGAATCAGAAGGCTCCGCGCCAACGGGCGGGCAGCTATTCGTGGTCGCCGTGGACTTCGCGGAGTGCTCGCGCCGGGCCCTGGCGTGGGCTGACGAGCGGGCACGCCGCGTCTCGGCGCGACTCCACGTCGTGCACGTCTTGCCCCCGACGCAGGCCATCCCGACGATACAACCCGGGATGATGCCTCCGGTGCAGCCGAACCTCTACCAGAAGCAGCGTGCCTCGGCGGAGGAGGCGCTGGGCGAGTTCGTCTCTGGCTGCAAGAGTCCCTGCTCCGCCCAGGTCGTGGATGGCGAGATCGTCAAAGCCATCGTGAGCGTCACGGAGAAGCTGACGCCCGAGCTGCTGGTGATGGGGACCCATGGTCGGAGCGGCGTAGAACGTCTGGTGCTGGGTAGCGTCAGCGAGTCGGTGTTGCGCAACGTCAAGTGTCCGGTGATCGTGGTGCCGCAGAGCGCTCCGCTGCCCACCCCGGCGCCGGATGGAGGGTACAAGCATGTTGACCGATGAAGATCTGCGCAGGCGCGTCACCGATTGGTGCCGCGCGGAAGGAATCGAGGCCCTGGACGCAACGGTTCGAGAGGGCACGATCGTGCTCTCCGGGACCCTCCCCACCTTGCGACACGCACGGCTGATCGAGCGCGAGCTCGTGCAGCAGCGTGAAGTGACGAGCGTGGTGACGTCCGCGATCCGCATCGAGCCTCGACGACCCGATGCCCAGCTCGCCCGTGAGGTGGAGGAGATCCACTCCGGGTGCGGCTGTCCTCACGTCTCGCTCGACGTGTTCGAAGGCGTGGTGAGCATGAGCGGCGACGAGCCCGATCTCAACGCGCTGCAGCTGCTCGAGGATCGGCTCAGCGGCGTGCCAGGAGTGGTCGACATCCGCTCGACGGTGACGCTGCGCTCATCCTCGCAGGGCTTCGAGCGTGAGTCGCAGACTGCCCCGGCAGGGGCGTAGCGCCACGGCGCTCCTCACCCCCTTCAATCCCGTAGATCCTCGGGTCCCCAATCGAGGTGTGCTTCGAGGCAGCGCGAAGCCCAGGAATCCCAGGCATTGCCCGTGGTCTGCCCGGTCGGGCCACGACTGGGTTGCTCCCTGGCTCTGCCTGGCATCCGATTTGCTCTGGCCCTGAGCGTCTCCGCCCCGGGCCGAGCGATTCCTTCGATACTCATGACTGCAACTCGTGTGCGCCGCAGCCTGCGCGTTCTCGTGGTGGACGACGACGACGTGGACCGCCTGTCCATCCGTCGCGCCCTGACTCGGGGAGAGCGTGACTACGACCTGGTCGAGGCGGAGAACGCCGAGCAAGCGCTAGAGCGCGCGGCTGACCCGACCATCGACTGCATCTTGCTGGACAATCGCCTCCCGGACGGCGATGCGCTGGAGGTCCTCGGAAGACTCAAGCGAGCCGGCGTGGACCGCCCGATCGTGGTGCTCACCGGGCAGGGCCACGAAGAGCTGGCGGTCGAGCTGCTGAAGGCGGGCGCGGCCGACTACCTCACCAAGACCGCCAGTCCCGACCGCATCGAGTCCGCGCTGCGCACCGCCGTGCGCTGGTTCCGCAGCGAGCAGAAGGCGCGGCGTGCGGAGGAGGCGCTGCGTGCCAATCGGGAGTCTCTGGCTACCACCCTGCGCAGCGTCGCAGACGCCGTCATCACGACCGATGGCGCGGGCAACGTCACCTACCTGAACCCCGCTGCCTCGCGGTACTGCGGGATGTCCGTGGAGGAGTGTCAGGGCCGTGAGCTCTGGTCGGTGCTCAACGTCGAGGAAGGTGACCGTCCGGCTCAGCGCGAGCGCATGGACTCGGCGCTGTCCCGCGGGCTGCTCGGATCGCCGATGGAGCTCACGCTGCGTACCAACGACGGTGAGCTGGTCACGGTCCAGGAGCGCGTGAACTTGATGATGGCGGCGGACCGCCAGACGCCGACTGGTCTGGTCCTGACCCTGACGGACATCACCGATCGTCGTCGCAACGAGGAGCGACTGGAGTTCCTGCTCTCCGCAGGGAACGAGCTCGCGCGCGGCTTGGACTTCAGACGCACGCTGGAGACTGCGGTGCGCGCCGCCGTGCCTCGGCTAGCGAGAGGCTGTATCCTCGGGGTAGCGCCCCAGGGTGGCCCCTGGAGTTCCGCCGTCGAGCCGGGTGGAGGCAAGCTCGCCGAGTTGGCGGAGCGCCTGTTCGGGGCAGGGGAGAGTCGGGGCGAGGACCTCGCGACGCTGGTGCGCCGAGGCGAGCTCCTGGTGATTCCACCGGGACACCAGAGTGATACGGTGCCCGATCTGGCGGAGTGGGGGGTGAGGTACACCGCCTGGCTCCCGCTGACGACGCGTTTCAGCGTCGGGCTCCTGCTCCTCGAGTCACCGACCCCTTGGCGTCGAGACGAGCTGAGCCTGGCCCGGGACTTCGTGCAGCGCGTGGGGCTCGCGCTGGACAACGCGCTTCTGGTGATGCGCCTCGAAGAATCCGTGCGGATTAGAGACGAGACCCTGGCCGTGGTGAGTCACGACCTGAGGAGCCCGCTCAACGCGCTGGCGCTGGCGACCGACAACTTGGTCGAGGAGAGCGACTCCGAGGACGCGGAAGACTACGGCGAGATCGTCCAGCGCTCGATCTCGCGCATGAACCGCCTGATCCAGGATCTGCTGGACGCGGAGACGATGGCCAGCGGGCGCTTCTCGGTGAACCCGGAGGCCTGCGAGCTCGCGGGCGTCATCGAAGAGATCGTGCAGATCCACGAGCCCCTCGCCGACGCCAAGGGCCTCCGCTTCGACGTTCAGCGCCCAGACGAGCTACCCGGCGTTCGGGCCGATCGACACCGGCTCGTGCAAGTGCTGAGCAATCTACTGGGGAACGCCTTGAAGTTCACCCAATCGGGACAGGTCGAGCTGAACATCGAGGTGGAGCCGGAGCGCGTCAGTTTCCAAGTGCGTGACTCTGGCCCCGGCATACCGCCGCAGCACCAGGCGCTGCTCTTCGAGCGCTTCTGGCGGGCGGATCGCAAGTCGGCGGGAGCCGGACTCGGACTGGCGATCGTTCGTGGTATCCTTCTCGCGCACGGCACCGATATCCATGTGGAATCGGAGCCCGGTCAGGGCGCGAGCTTCGTCTTCGGCTTGCAGCGGGCTGACGCGGGCGAGCGGAGCGACCATGCTTGAGGTCTCGCGCTCCGGTCCCGGGTCAGGGCAGCTCGACCAGGGTCCAGTACTTGTTCAACGCGGCCATCGCCTTGACGAAGCGGTTGAAGGTCACGGGCTTCAAGATGTACCCCGCGACGTTCAAGCGATAGGCCTCGATCCGGTCCCGGTCGTCGTTCGAGGTGGTCAAGACGACCACCGACAGGTGCCTGAGAGATTCATCCCCACGGATATGACGCAAGAACTCGATGCCGTTCATTCTCGGCATGTTGATGTCCAAGAGAATCAGCAGGCGCTGAGGGTTCACTCTGCCGTCTTTCAGCATCTCCAGCGCTTCTTCGCCGTTGGTGGCGACGCTGAGGGAGTTGGAGATGTTGTTTTCGCGAAAGGCGCGCTGAACGGTCTTGACGTCCACCGCGTCGTCCTCGACGAGCAAGATGTGGTAGGCGGCTTCGGCGGAGTTGCTGGTTGTCATGGTCAAAGTCGAGGGGGGTCAGAGTGTTCTCGCACTCGCGAGATGAGTCGGGACGACTGCAGTGTCGATGTCCGAAGCGCAGCGCGCTCAGCGAAGCATGAAGGTTCGGGATGCGTTGCCGCAACCTTTGATCGAGCTGTATGCGGTCGTGTCAACCTGCCTCGTGAGTCAGGCGCGGGGAGGGACTCGACGAGAGGTGTGACTGCGAGGACGCGCAGGGGCAGGTTGGCCAGGTGCGACACGTGAAGCGCGTGCGCGCGAACCTCGCGGTGGCGGCGAGCGTGGTGGTGCTGGTGGTGGGGGGAGTCACGGCGGTCAACATGTCCCGAGCTCGCGACCGCTCGCTGATCGTGCAGGAATCACACGAGCGCCTCCAGGCGCTCGACAACCTGCTGCAGGCGCTCCTCGACGCGGAAACGGGACAGCGTGGCTACCTGATCACTGGCGAGAAGGCGTACCTGGAGCCGTACACCAGAGCCTTGCACCGCATGCACGCGGTGCGTGAGGAGGTGCGCGAGATGAAGTTGCCCGAGCGGGAGTTCGCCGAACTGGAGAAGCAGGTCGACGCGCGCCTCGACGAGCTCGCCTACACCGTCAAGCTCTTCGACTCTGCCGGGGGGCAGCGCGCGGGCGATTTCGTGAAGCAGGATTCGGGCAAGCGCACGATGGACCAGGTCCGCAAGGCGTTGGCTCGCCTGACCGAACGAGAGTCTCAGCGACGGGAGTCTGCCCTCACCGCTGAGCGTGACGCCTATCGGCGCAACCAGTGGGTCGTCGGCGGCGGAGCTCTGGTCGCCTTCGTGATCGCGTTCATGGCGCAGCTCGTGCTGCGTCGTGATCTCGAAGACAGCGCGAAGCAGGCGCGCAAGCTGTCGGAGCAAGCGGCGTTGCTCAGCGATCAGGCGGACCAGCTGAGGCGCAACGAGAAGGAGCTCGCCGATCGACTCCAGGCTCAGCACGAACTCACACAGCAGCTGTCCGAGCACGGACGACACCGAGAGCGGCTGATCCAGAGTCTGGCGCGCGCGAATCGCGATCTCGATCAGTTTGCCTACGTCACCTCCCACGACCTCAAGGCGCCGCTTCGCGGTATCGCCAGCCTGGCGTCGTTCATCGAGGAAGATCTGGAAGACGCCCTGGACGAAGAGACGCGAGAGAACCTGGCGCTGCTCCACCAGCGCGTTTCCCGCATGGAGTCCCTGATCGAGGGCATCCTCACCTACTCGCGCGCGGGGCGGCGCACGGATCCGGAGCGCGTCGACTCGAACCAGCTCCTGGACGAAGTCGTGGATCTGCTGAGTCCTGCGTCCAACGTGGAGGTCAAGGCAGTGGGCAAGCTGCCCACTCTGCAAACGGAGCGTGTTCCGCTACAGCAGGTGCTGCTCAACCTGGTGGGCAACGCCATCAAGCACGGAAACTCGGAGCACTGCGAGGTGGCGGTGGCCGCGGAGCGAGTGAGCGAAGGCTGGCAATTCTCGATTCGCGACAATGGTCCTGGCATCGAGGAGCGCTTTCACGAGCGGATCTTCGGCTTCTTCG
>JAGQIY010000666.1 GCA_020430865.1 Myxococcales bacterium | reverse complement strand
TGCACGAGGAGGGACTTGAACCCCCACGCCTTGCGGCACCGGAACCTAAATCCGGCGCGTCTGCCAATTCCGCCACTCGTGCGAGGGGGCGAAACCTAGTCGGAGATCTGCGGGTGCTCAAGGGGGGTGGCGCTGGCACCTGGGTTTGGGCGCTTTTTCTGCGTGCCGTGGCGACTGAGGAACCTGGGGCCGTGGTGTTTCGTGCGGCGGCTGCGCCTGATCTCACCCCCAGATCCGACGGCCCATGGAGCGACTCGCACGACGTCGCGGACGCGTGCGGCGCAGCTGGCGGAGCTTCCGGCTCGGAGCTGGCCACGCCGCGGCGGAACCCAGTCATGGCGCTCGCGTCGTGTGGGTCGTGGGTCCGCATCCGGTGCCGCATGGAAAGCGCGTCGCTGCTCGAGCGGGGCTACACCCACAAGGACGCAGCTCAGCAACTCAACCTAAGTCCGCATACCGTGCACTCCCCATCGAGAACGGAGCTGCACGCCACGAGGCGCGACGAAGCCGTACGTCGAGCGCGACTCAGAGGCTTGATCTCGCCAGCCCGCGAGGCTCGAAGGACTTCGAGCACGTTTTGCGCTCCATCCTCCGCGGCGAGTGATGTATCCTCAGGGTAATGCCAGTGAATCGTGACATGCACACCGCTCTAGTTGGGTTACTTGGCCTAGGCCTGGCGCTGCTCGCCTGCAAGAGCAAGGACGAGTCGCCGCCGGTGCCCGCCACGCAGCCAGTGGAACAGCCGCAGTCCGCCGTGCAGCCGCAGTCCGCCGTGCAGCCGGACGTACCCGCGGCGCCCTCCATCCCTGCCGTCTCGCGCTTTCAGGTGGGCGAGGGTGAGGCGTCGAATGGTGTCTGGACCCCAGGCTTCGGTGCTCAGCGCAGCGCCGGCGACCAGAGCAAGAACTTCGTCGAGGCGGCTCAGGCTTGCTCGGGCCAGGGGCTACAGCTGTGCACCGAGACGCAGTACCTCAAGGCCTGCGCGGCGAACCCTTCCGTCGCCACCTACGCCAGCTGGACGGCGACCTGGGCCAGCGGCAACGCCGTGGTGACGCGAGGTGGCGGCGGCTGCGAAGCTCGCTCGGAGACGGCGCCCGGCGATCGCTCGGACTCCCGCATGGCGCTGTGCTGCGAGCGCGCGATCGGTATCCGCACCGGCAACAAGAACAGCGCCTTCATGAAGGCGTCTCACGCCGACCTGCTGAGCTACGAGAAGGACTTCAACGGCAAGAGCGCCTCGACGCTCTCGAAGCACTGGGCCGACAGCGTGCGCTTCGACGGCGCGGTGCTCTCCAAGGCCAGGGTCGATCAGTCCCAGTCCAGCTGGTTCTCTTCGCACCCGGTGCAGTGGACGCTGTACGACGTCTGCGACCTGAAGATCGCCGAGGTCTGGCTTCCCGGCGGAAAGGACAAGGGGCTGGTCGCCGACTGCAAGACCGTGACCGCGGTGAACAACAGCGACGTCAGCGTCTTCACCACACACTTCGGTCGCTTCCGCGCCGAAGGCGACACCCGCAACCGCATCGTCGAGATCGCCCACGACAGCCGCATTCGCAAGCTCTCGCCGCTGTAGCGTTTCCTCGTGGTTCTTCTTCCAGCCCTCCAGGGCGATCGCGGGAGCTCGCCCTCAGGGCGAAGTTCTGCAGCAGGGCACTAGAAGCGCGAGCGCGACAACTGGCGTTCTTTCGCGAGAAAGCTGCTCAAGAAAACAACCCTGCGAGGGCGCTCAAGAGTTGGCACGCAAGACCGATCCTCTCGGACATGAACTGGAACTGGTTGGAGAAAGACCCATTCTTTGGCTACGCCCAAGCCGAAGGACTGCCCGTCGAACTGGCGGTGCTGTTTCTGTCTGGGCGGCTGTTTTGCTACTGGCAACGCCAGGGCGATCATCAACGACTCGGGGAGGTGCAAGTCTACCAATGCTAGCCCGCAGGGCTGGCGCCGATGTAGGTGCCGTCAGTCGCTGGGACGGCTGTTCCCTACTTCTTGCTGCGACGGGCGCCATAGCCCCGGGGGCTATTCCAGCGGCGCCGGATGTGCACCTTCAGCACGTCCTTGTAGAGCCCGATGTGGGCGCAGTGATCCATCTTGTCGTTGCCGCTGTACCCGCGGGCGTGGAAGAAGCCGCGGTCGTAGCGATCGATCAGCTCGAGGCCCATGGGATCGCTCTTGCGCGCCCGCGCCTTGCGCGGCTTGCCCCGCAGCTCGTTGATCAGGTAGTGCACCGTCTCGGTCGTCGAAGCGTATCCGGGCGGAATAATCGACGAGTGGGAGACGAACATGAACTTGCGGCGCCGAGAGGCTTGCTTCGCGAAGTCCACGAAGGGCTCGAGCTGCTTGCTCTTCATCGGCTCGGTGGTCGCCGAGTGCAGACCGTCGAGTAGCACCACGCTGTCCACCATCTTCGCGTACTCGGGGATACGCAGGATCGACTCGACGGCGCCGTAGCCCGCGCTCCAGGCGGAGAGCCCGAGCTTGCGGATGTAGACCTTCTTCTTGCCGGTGTGCTTCTTGACGGCTTCCTCGATGGAGTCGAGCAGCGCCTTGAACGCGGCCGGCGAGCGGAAGGTCGATTCGTAGGGCCCGGAGCCAATGCCCAGGTCGATGCCGACCAGAACCGTGCCGCTCATCACCTTCACCCACTCCTTGCGCACGGGCTCGTGGCCATGGAAGTGGATCATCACGTCGAAGCCACCGCCGCGGGTGACGCCGCCGCGCTCGGGCAGGATCAGCTGTCCGATGCTCGGCGCGCGATCCCAGTGGGTGTAGGTGCCCCAGCCCGGGTCCGGCGTGTTGCAGGGGTTCACCCCGCGTTCCTTCACGGTCTTCTGAGTCTGCGTCTCGGGCGCAGGCTTGGCGGTGACCCAGTCGGGCTCCGACTTCTTGCTGCGGCGCGGCTTGTCGTCGTCCTTGGCTCGACTCGGCTTGGAACCGTCGGGCTTCCAGTCCTTCGGCGGGATTTCCAGGCGCTGACCGATCTGCAGCGGATCGCCCTTCTTCAGATCGTTGCGGGCCCGCAGCGCCGTCACCGTCACGCCGTAGCGACGTGCGATGGACCACAGCGAGTGCCCCTTCTCGACGACGTGGATCTTCGGCGCCGCCAGGCTGCTGCTCGCCAGCAGCAGGGCCACCAAGATCATTCCAATCCAGGCACGAATTCGCATGACTTGCTTCAGAGCCGAGGAGCCTCTGCCTCACGCCTCGGCGAGCGCGAAGAGCGCCCCGTCTGCGTCTGCCAGATCCCTCACAGGCGGGCCAACCTTGGAGCGATGACTCGCGAGTTTCAACCCCGGGTTATACGGCCGAGCTCGAAAGCAATTCATGATCCAGCAAGATTTTCCGAGGATCTTCGCCTGCCTGAGCAGGGGTTGGGGGTGAGGGGCCCGGCTGAAGAATCCGCACCCGCCCCTGCGTCCCCTGCAGCAAACTGCACGCCAGCGCTTGACCGCGCTGGCACCCACTCCGCAAAGTACGCGGCCGTGATCACCCTGTTCGGACGCGTCTCGACCCTCGGCTCGCTGGCGGCTGTCGCAGCCGCGTTCACTGCGTTCACCGCCTGCGGCGGCAGCGAGCCCACACCCGCGGCGCCGCCCCCCAAGCCCACGGCGAAGCCGACGGCGACCAGCGCTCCGACGCAGGACGAGGCGCCCATCGCGGCGCCGCCGACCGACCCGGCGCAGGGCGACTGCCCGCCTGGGATGCTGGCCATCGA
>JAGQIY010000665.1 GCA_020430865.1 Myxococcales bacterium | reverse complement strand
TTGCTGCGAGGCCGCTCGAGGGTGGGGCTACGATACTCGAGATCGATGGGGTACCAACTCAGGCGAGCTTCGAGCACGACGCGGTTCACGCTGCGGCTCCGCCCCTGAGTGCGCTCGTAGCCCGCGCCGAAGCCCAGCTCGAAGCGCGGGCCGAGATCGATGCCGAACAGCAGTCGTCCGCCAACCAGCCAGGTCGGGTCATCGCTGTCGCTGGAGTCGGGATAGCGACCATCCTCGCCACCGGCTCGCACGGACACCAGGGGGCTGGCGACCAGCTCGAGGTGCAGCCTCGTGTGAAGCCCGCTGGGCGGCGCGCCAGCAGCGGGAATGAACAGTGGGGCGAGAAGCAGGGGAACCATCGACCAGCGTCCAGCGCGGGGTACGCCCGTTGCGCCTCACCCCCGATCCTGGGGCTACTCCCCCTCGCCCTCTTGTTCGAGGCGCCGGGCGTGGGCCTCCTTCAGACGCTCGCCGATGATCTTCCGAAGCAGCGGCAGATCATAGCGGCTCGGGCGGTCGCCCTCTTCCATGTGGGCGACTTCCTGCGCTATCGAATCCGCGTGGAAACGAGGTCGCTCGGGGATCTTGAGCGCGTCGCCCAGCTTGGCGAGCGCCTCGGTCTCCGCCTCGGCCACCGTGCCGTCGAGGCGCGTCATCCAAGACGCGACGGCGTACACGAACAGCCGATCTTCCTTGCTCAGATCGTGACGATCGATCACGCCGATGTCGACGTGCTTCTTCGTGGCTTCTTCGATCTCCGCGATCTCGTCTAGCTCCAGGCCCTCCTCGATGGCCGTTCGCACGATGGCGTCGGCCTCCTCTCCGTCGAGGTTCCCATCCGCCCAGCCGATGGCGGCCAGGGCGATGAATACGTCCCGTCCCAATCGCATGCTCAACTCCTCGTTACGCCCAGGCGTGCCCTGGAGGGCGCGCACAACTTCGCAGACCCTACACCGCCTGGTCCTGGCTGGGTATGCGATCTTTCTGCGGACCGGACGGTGCTCGATTTCGCCAGACCCGGGGCGGGACGTGGGCAGCTTTCACCCCTCGAGCAAGGTCGTCGTCTCACGGGGGCTCTGTCAGGCCGGCCGCGCACACCTCGAGTCGGTTGGCGGACGGCGGCCGAAGGCGCCGCATCGGACCGCTGCTTGGCTCGAACCTCGACCGACGCGCGGGCAGGGTGATGACCCGGGAGCGCACCCGAGTCCGTGTAATATATCCGCATGGATATAAGCTTCGTGTCCGCGTCGATGAACTCTCGTTCCACCGAGTCCCAGTTCTCTCACCATGCCCGACGCGACGCTCCGCGGACTCGGTCGGAGGCAGGAGGTTCCGCTCGTGGGACCCGGTCCTGGCAGGGGAGGGCCCAGTTTTTCAACAACTGCTCGCGTGGAGTGATAGCGGCGCGAGCCGGAGCCCACTCACGGATGGCGCGCAAGCATGAAGGCGCTCGCGGTGCATCGACTGGTGTGGGCGAGTCAGGGACCCACAGCGCGGCTGGAGGAGGTTGAAGCATGCAAGAGACAGCCGAAGCGGCTCTCGGATCCAGGAGCGGCTTGGTGAGGGTCAGCCGTGATGGCAGCTGGTTCGTGACGGCGGAGGGGGCAACGGTCTCGCTGGAGCACCGTCGCAACCTGCGACGCTTGCTCAGGGCCCTGCTCGCTCGGCGCGCCCAGCGACCGGGCGACGCGATGAGCGTGGACGAGGTATTTGCCCACGGCTGGCCTGGCGAGCGAGTGGCCATCGGAGCTCAAAACCGCGTGTACGTCGCGTTGAGCACCCTGCGAAAGCTCGGCCTGAGGGGGGTCATCGAGCGGAGTCGTTCTGGATATCTGATCCCGCCAGGGGCCCAGCTGGTGATCGAGGATGACTGAGTCCGTTCGGGCGCCGCCCCCAGGGGACCCTCGAACATTACCGTATGAAAAAATGTACTGGTTGTCTGCCTCGCGCTCGCCACCAGGCCGATCCGCGCCTCTCGCCTGGGCGCGACAGCGCTGTCAGGGGGTACCAGGCGTCGTCCTGGAGTTGGCGGTCGGCCGCGGCGCGTCTCTCCCCCAAGAAAGCATGGGAAGCGTCCTGCCGAGCGGCCCTCACGCCTGACAGCAGCGGGCTCGGCACGCGCTTTGAAGTGGGTGTGGAAATGAGATCGACTTGGCTTGTTGGACTGGTGTTGGGGGTCGCGCTGGCCGGTCTCGGGGCGTGCTGCGCACAGGACGCTGACTGCGCTGCATGTGCGGAGCGGGCATCGGGGAGTGGTCGTTCCAATGCCGGAGACGACGGGGGCAGCGACGCAGGAGACGGCGCAGCTGGCGACGACTGCACTGAGTCGGCCGCGGACGCCGGGGACGGAAACGCAGGTCGAGGCGGCGGTGGCGGCGGCGGTAGCGCGGGGGACGCAGCGGCTGGAGCGACCTCGAGTGGTGGCGGCAGGAGCGACGCCGGTTAGTTGTTTCCAGCGCGATAGGCACTGGGAGTACGCGAGATTGACTGAACTTTTCGGTCGTTTGGCCTTAGTATTGCGGC
>JAGQIY010000664.1 GCA_020430865.1 Myxococcales bacterium | reverse complement strand
AACGTGCAGAAGCCCGCGACCATCTCCACCGGCGCCACCATCAACGTCCCGCTGTTCATCAACGAGGGCGACTGGGTCCGCGTGGATACGCGCACCGGTGAGTACCAGGAGCGCGTGAAGAACCCGAACGCCTGAGCCGCGCTGGTTCTCAATCGAAGAGCGCCCACCCAGCAACTGGGGGGCGCTTTTCTCATGGCCACGGGCTGTCGCGCGTCAGCTCGAGATCAGGGGGTGAGGAACACCACACTGCCCGAGCTCTCGACGCAAGCGACGGCGCTGGCCTTGCTCGCGACGACGCAGTCAGCGAGTCCGGTCCCTTCGAGGCCGCTGGCGGTCCAGAGCTGAGGCTTCTGGTCGTTCATGACGGCGATCCCGGCCTTCAGAGGCAACACCTCGTACTTCCCGTCGGGAGAGCGTGCAGTCCCCGCCTGATGGGGGCGCATCACGACCTCCGCTCGGCTCTTGCGTGGGCCGATGTGCATTCCCGCAAGGAAACCTTCCACGCCTCCGTCGCCGCTGCCCAGCACCACCAGGTTCAGCTCCGGGACGCTCGACTTCATGCTGCAGGCCCCTGGACGGGGAGACACGATGCCGGTGTCGACGGCTTCTCCCTGAGCCAGGCCCAGCTGGAGCTGTGCGCCATCACAGGGCGTCATGATGCGGGAGATGACCCCCTTTTCGCTCTTCAGGCTGAGGGGCCAAGCGTCGACCTCCTCGCTCGCGTCGCTGACCTCCCCCGAGGCGCTGACTCGTTGTACGCCCTCTGTCGTCTGCACGAGGAGCGCCCCCGAGTCCTCGAAATCCAGAGGGCTGATCCGTGGCTCTGGGCCGCGAGACAGTGCCTTCACGCTGAGCCGCTTGAGCTTCACGCTGCGTATCTCCAGCTGTGCCCTGGCTGCCTTCTCGAGCGCAGCGAGGGTCTTCGGCTCGAAGTGGCCGAGCCACCCGTTGCGCTCCAGCAGCGCGAGTGCCAGCGCAGGCTGCTCGTCGTGCAGCGCTGCCTGGGCCTCGGCCTCGTTCAGTCTCGCCAGAACCGTTTCCGCGCGACAAGAAATGGGGTTACCTTCACCGTCGAAGAGCCGCGGTGTCGCGCTCTCGGCGCAGACGTTGGCCCACAAGCGCTGGAGCGTCTGGATCTGGGGCAGGGCCTGGTGCCCGGTCTTCTTCGCCGAGCTCAGGGCCCCGTAGCTCTGCGCGTCCAGGCTCTTGCGCGGCTCGGAGTCGTCGCGGGCGGTGCCTTGCGCGCGCTGGTACCAGGCGAAGTTCGCCGTCGCGCTGACGCTCCCACGCTCCAGGCGAAGCTTCAGGCTGACGTCATCCAGCCCATCCTTGTCGTGATCGGTGCTGTCGATCTGGATCTGTCGGCGCTCCCCAGGCACGACGTCCGCCAGTCGCAGCTCGATCAGCTTGGGTTTGTCGGCAGCTGGCGCCAGTACCGTCAGCGCCCCCACCGGCGAACGAGGGATCAGCGCCGCCTTGCAGGTCGCGCGAGTGATCAGCGTCAGGGTCTTCGGACCCGTCTGATCCAGCTTCGTCGACAGACGGCAGTCGGGGCCGGTGGGCACGAAGCCCGGCAGGTCGGTGAGCGTCGTGTTCTTCCCCGAGGAAGAGTGAAAGGTCAGCGTCGCGGCCGCGCCCTTGCCTGGGGCCTGGGCCACGGACCAGGTCACGGCGTCGGCCTTTTCATCACCGTCGAAGTCGGCCTCCAGCGCCTGCTCGAAGACCTGGCCATCGGGGGCAGCGAGGTCCAGGCCGGCGACCTTCCACTTCGTCGCTCGAGCGGGCGCCTTGAGCGCCGCCTTGCCCTTGAAGGGCGGCTCCGGCATTGGCTCGCTGCTGGGCGTCGCATCGGGCGCCGTGCTGGAGGTGCTCGCCGCCGTGGCGCTGGAGCTCCCACTGGAGCTGACGCTGAAGGGCGTGTAGGGCGCGTCTTCGTTGCAGCTGTTGCAGCCAGCCAGCGCGCCGGACAGCGCCAGGGCCCAGCACAGCCGCCGGGTCGACGTGGGAGATCTGGAGGGTTCCGGGCGCTCGCGGTGAGCAGTGGGAGAGCCGTTCATGGGAGCCGTACTACCAGAACGCTCGGGGCGCGTGCATTCTTCGCGTGGCCAGCAGCGCAGGCTCGACGCTCACTCGGCCATGGCCGGGTCAGCGCTTTCGGTTCGACGCCTTGCTGGCCTTCTTTTTCGCGGACTTGCCCTTGCCGGCGTTCTCCGCCTCCAGCTGCCGTAGCGTGGGCAGCAGCAGCCTGCGGCGAATCAGCACCACCAGCTGCTCCGAGAGCTCCGTCGCGTCCTCTGCGAGCTCACCCAGGCT
>JAGQIY010000663.1 GCA_020430865.1 Myxococcales bacterium | reverse complement strand
TTTCCGGTCTCCGCATGGTTCGCTGCCGCGCGGACATGACCCAGGATCGAGCGGTTCTTGGCCAGCTTCGAGTCGAGCTTGAGAGCTTGGTCGTAGGCCTCCAAGCCCTGCTTCGCCCGATTCGTGGCGGTGTAGCCTTGTCCCAGTGCGAGCCACTCCTGCGCAGATCGCTGCTCAGCCGGACGTTGTTCCAGACGCTTGATGGCGGCTGCGTCCCCGGTCGATGCGCTGGCGAGTAGCGCCTTGACGTCTGGGGCCACCGCAGGAGTGGCCGATGCGGCGCCCGCATCGGCATCGGTGTCGGCGCTTCCGCCGACCGTGGACGCTCCTGAGGGCCGTACGGCGAGAAACACGAGACTCGCGAGGAAGGCGCCCAGAAAGAGCAGCCCTAACCCTCCCCCCCCCAGGACGACGAAGGGGACACGCACTCCGGGCATTCCACGGACCCGTTCCACGAACGTCAGCGGGCGATCGACGGGGTGGTTGAGTACGGTCTGGGCGGAGGTTTGAGCGGCGACGTTGGAGGGCGGGATGAGCGAGAACGAAGCAGACAAAGGGGGTGCGGCCGCGAGGGCCGATCCGGGCTCCAGCATCACCCGCGCAAGGATGGAATCAATCTCGGCCAGCACTTCTTCCGCGGTTTGAAGTCGGTCATCGGCATTCTTCTCGAGTTGTCGCGCCACCAGCGCGCGCAGCTGAGGGTCGATGTGCTCCGGCAGGGGATCGGGCACCACGGTGATCTGCTTGGCGAGCACGGCGCCGATCTCGTCCCCGTCGAACGGCAGGGTCCCGCTCAGCATTTCGTAGAGCATCATCCCAACCGTGTAGAGGTCCGCACGACGATCCACTGGCTGCCCCGCGGCCTGTTCCGGCGCCATGTACTGAGGCGTCCCGAAGACCGTTCCCAGCTGAGTGAGCGCCGGACCGGCGCTGCCCGTGTCGAGCTTCGCGATACCGAAGTCCAGCACTTTGACCGAGTCGAACCCTGTCCCGCGGTCGATCAACATCACGTTGTCCGGCTTCAAATCCCGATGGACGATCCCCGCGTTGTGAGCGGCGCACAGCGCATCGACGATTTGCCTGGCCACGATGAGCGCCCGCTCCTGAGGGAACGGGCGCTGCAACTCGAGGGCCCTCGACAAGCTCTGGCCCTCGACGTACTCGAGCACCAGGAAGAAGCTGCCATCGACGAGGCGACCGAAGTCGGTCGCCTTGGCGACGTTCGGGTGGTCGATCAATCCCGCCGCCACCGCCTCACGCTCGAAGCGAGCCACGACTTCGGAGATCACCGTTAGGTCGCGGTGCAGCACCTTCACCGCGAACGGCTTCTTCATGTGGACGTGCTCGGCGAGGTAGACGGTCCCCATGCCCCCTTCCCCAAGCAGCTTCTTGATACGGTAGCGCTCGGCGACGATGGAGCCGATGAGCAGCTGCGCGTCCGGCTCGGAGTCGAACGATGTCAGCGAGCCGCGAAAGCTCTCGATCGCTGCTTCGCCTGAGTCGGGCACGGACGCAGGCGCGCCATGCAGACTCTCCGGGGCACCCTCATCACTCATCTCGTACGACCCTATTCCGCCGACTCAGGTCGTCAAGCGGAGTGCGCGCTCGTACACCGCCTCATAGCTTTGAGCCACTCGAGTAGCGGAAAAGCGCTCTTCGACCTCCGCCTTCGCGCCTCGAATCAGCCGCTCTCGATGGACCCGGAGTGTAGCGATTGCGATGGCCGCTTCGACCAACGCCGCGGGATCACGCGCAGGAACTCGATGCACACTCCCAAGGTCGTCGAGCGGTCCGCCTTCGGCCACAACCACTGGAACGCCAAGCTTCATCGCCTCGAGCAAGACGATTGGCAGGTCCACCTTGCCCCGCAGGTCGTCAACGGGGAACAGGACCGCGGTGCTGGTTGCGATCAGAGGCAGGATCGACTTCAGCTCCCCGGCAAAGCGCACCCGGAGTGTTCGTAGGCGCCGCTCCATCGCGCTTTGTATGCGAGCGGCGGCCAGTGACTTCTGGCGGCAGGCAAAGACCACGTAGGCCTCTGGAACACTCCGGGTCATCCCGTCGACGGCCTCGGCGACGACCTCCGCGCCACTGCTAGTCTCCCAGTCGCCCGGGTAAACGAAGAGGGGAGCGCCTGACGGGACGTCCAAGGCGCGCCTCATGTCTTCCTGTGCAGCAACCGGAACACTCGCAAGATCACCGACGCAGGGAGGAATGACCTCAATTGGCGGAGCGCCCGGCTGCTCACCCAAGCGGTCGGCCGTCCACTGGGATTGGGCGATGACGATATCGCCAAATAGCCAGCGCGCTGCTCCGCGGAAGCGCTGCGGTGGCGACGCAATGGTCTGTACGGTGGGCGTCCCCCGGAGTCGCTTGGCGAGCCGCCCCACCCCACTGCTCGCCGGGTTTGGTGCGAACACGAAATGCCAAACATCGGCCGCACTCCGGGTCAGCAAGTGAAGCGCCGCGCGGGCGTTGTCGGCGAGTGGGGGCGAGAACGCTCCGGCACCGCGATAGACTGGGACGGTTTGCACTCCGGGACGTTCGAAACCGCCAGCTTGCCCCATGACCAAAGGCTCAAAACGAGTCAGCTGGCCGGAGACATCGCGAACGAGGCACTTCGTCCCGTCATGGAATGGGGGCACGATCGGCTTGGAAACGAAGAGGACGCGAGGCACGGGTCTTTCTAGCGGCGAACGCGAAGCACTCCAAGCGCGGAGACCCCGTGGCGTCGACCTCCTAGTCGTTCGCGGCTGCCATCAAGGCTTCGGGAGCTCGTCGCATCGCGCTCTGAATCGCCGCAACCAACACCTCTCTACGGAAGCGGGCCATCGCTCGCTTCCCCTTCAGTTCGCTCGCCGCCGCACGCGCAGTCGCACTGCCCGAGATCTTTCCACGAATCGACCTACCGGGCATCGTGTGCACGATGTACTCGACCTTGATGGTGATCACGACTTGAGAGCCCTCCTTGTGCTTCTTCAAAGTCGCAAGGCGCCCACTGACCAAGACCAGGGGCAGCTTCTTCGAAGAAGCCTCACCCTCGTCACTCAGAAGCACTCCGGGAAGAGCTGCAAGCTTTTCCCGACTCGTCGCATCGAGCTGCTTCATCACCGAGCGAGATCGAACCGAGCTCCCGTTGGTCATCTTCCCGATAGTGACCAGCAGTTTCGGTTTCTCACGCCGTGCTTTGCTGGCGTCCCGGAGTGCGTCGATCGCGGTCTTGATCGCGCTACGAACCGCGGCGGACTTGTCCTTCTGATGCTTCCTCAGGGTCGGAATGGCCTCGGGGTCGCCCAACACCTTGAGTGCCGCAGCCGCTGCGGCGCGTACGGCAGCGTTGCCGTCGTCTAGCGCCTCCTCCAAGTGCGGCCGAGCAGCCGTCTTCTTGGTCTTCCCGAGTTCCAGCGCCGCTTGAACGCGAACACGGAAGTCGCTCCCGTTGTGAAGACGCTCCGCAAGCCGGTCGACGTCGCTATCCGCCAGCGCCGACAAGCTCAGCGACAGGATCATGAGGAAGGGTGCGATCAGTCGAAGTAGCTTCACGAAGGTCGGGGGGTGAGGGATGCCTGAATGACTCACGTGGGATGAACGGCATGTCCCGCCGTCGGGTTCAGCCCAGGTTACGTAAGCCTAAGCTGAGCCTGCCCAAATCCCGAGGCAATTTCCCCTCGCTCAGGTCAAGTTTCTCCCACAGCTGCACTACTCTCGTACACCAGGACCCACGACGGATCGGCCTGAGCCGGCTTCAGTTTCCGCAAGACCTACAGGGGCTCCTGACGGCCGTTTCCGCACGAAACTCGCGCCCGCGCGGTCATCGCCCCCCAAAACGGCGTCCCGGAGTGTAGGGTGTCAGCCCCGGGCTTTGGGCTCACCCTCCCCCCCCTCGAAAGTCTCAGAACATGATGCCCATGTACCAACGGAGGGCTTGAGCGGTGCTGGTGTCGGCGGCGCCGGAGTCCTGGAGGCTGTCCCGGAGTGTATCTGCCTCGAGCTCCTGGTAGCCAAGGCCGGCGAGGGGAAACAGCACGCCCCACTCGAGCATCGTGTAAAAGCCGCCCATCTTCTCCGGGTCGTCGTTGAGGGCGCCGTCCTTCGACTGGAAGTAGAGACGCAGATCCAGTTCCACGCCAAGGTCCCGCGCGTGTCCCGGAGTCTGAACGAACTCCGACGCGCGGGTCCAGATGACCGCTGTTCCACCGCCGAGCTTCTGACCGCTCGGCTTGCGCATGAAGTCGTAGTCGACGCTCGGCCGGAAGTAGTAGCTACCCTGCACCCGACTCAGGATGTTGCGGTTCAGGATCAGGTCGATCTTGTAGTTGGGGTGGAAACGGAAAGTGCTGATCGTATCGTCGCCGAACTGTGGTTGTAGTCCCTTCGCGATGGGGCTGATCCCCTTCACGTCAGGATCTCCGCTCGCCCATCCAAACTTGAACTGAAGGCGAAGGCGATCCTCGACCAGGCGCTGCTCGAGTTCGGTCGCCAGACCCCACATGTTGATCGACTGCGGAGAGCCACCATCGGCCGCCTGGTTGCTATCGATGTCACCCTGGATCGTGACTAGCTCCCACTCGAAGCGGAATTTCTTGTAGAGCAACTGGACCCAGAAGTCCGGGATCCATGTGATCGCACCGCGCCGCACGTAGCCGCTGTTGGCGCGCTCATCGGCCGAGCGGTCCAAGCCGTTGACGTTTGGGGTCGTCCCCGACAGGTCATTGGCGAGAAGTTGGCGGCGGTGCACCACGTACGCACCACCGTTCAGTACCAACTTGCCTTGTGCGAGCTGGAGCTTTTGAAGCTCTGGATTCGTCTTTCGCACCAGGACGAAGACGTACTGATCGACGTCATCCAGCTGCCCGAGATCGTAGGGCTGGCCCTGGGGGTTCCCCAGCGTCTCGCTGGTGGCGCCTTCGTTCGTGAAGTCCCACGCACCAGCAAGGTACAGGTCGATCGACTTCAATCCCGTGAGGAACATGATGCGGTCGGCGGTCGACTGATAGTCGTCGTCGTAACCATCCCCGGCGTTGGCCATGATTCCCAGACCCCAGTGGCTGGGCATGCGACCGAAGCGCAGCATGCCCACGGGGGTGAGGTACTCGCCCCAGACACGCTTCACACGGATGGAATCGCGCAGGCTGTTCACGCCTGCGGAAGGTGGCTCCTGCGTGTTGTCGAATGCGCCAAGCGGTGCGTACCCACTGCGCTGGTACACGCCACCGGTCGAGTCCACGGCGTAGCCATTCGGCGTCGAACCCAGGACCAGATTATCGAGCATGTCGATCTGGCTCAAGATTCGAAGGTTGTCCGAGATGTGGAGCTCAGGGTTCAGGCGGAAGCGCATGTTCGCCCCAGCCTGCGTCTTGTTCTTGCAAGGATAGGTGGCGTCGGTACTCGTCCCCCCGGAGCTTTCAGGGGACTCGTCGGCGGTGCACAGTGACGGGCCGTATTCATTCGAGGCCGTAACGTAGTGGTTGTCGATGGGCATGGGCCACATCGCGAAGTTGGGTTGATCGATCCGCCCCAAGCTGAAGTTGTGGAACAGTTCCGCGCGTAAACGATAGTAGCCATGCAATTCGAGCACGGGTCTTGCGTGGGACCACCAATCTTCGGCGTAGACCTGCTCCCCGTCAGGGCCGGCGCCTTGCTTCTTCTTCTCAGGCTTCTCGACTGGACGCTGAGCGCCTTGCGCCCTCAAGGCAGTGGCATCGCCCTGCGGCCGTGGGAAGACCGACAACGGTGACCCTGGCGCTGGAGCTGGTTCCCCGTCCCCTTCGGCGGCGGTATCGCCTTCCCCTTCGTCCGTATCCTCCGCGTCGGTACCCTTTGCATCGGTACCCTTTGCGTCAGTGCCCTCGGTGTCCCCCGCATCATCACTGGACTCCGCATCGTCATCATCCGCCGCCGCGGGCGGTTTGGGTTGTGCGAATGCAACACCAGGTGTGGTGGCTTCGAGCGCTAACCAACCAACGGCTGCGGCAAGAGCAACGACCGAAGCCTTGGCGAATCGGGAACCTCTGTGCGTCGGGACGTGCATCAACGCGGATCTCCAGGAAAAAAGGTGGAGCTGGCTATCGCACGCACAGTCTCAGAGTGTCAACGCATCCCGCACACGAACACTCCGGGTCTCCTTTGCGCCAAGGCTTTCGGGCGGGGCGGCGACGAGGCCCCTGAAAGCCCACGCCGGATCTCGAGCGGGACGCCCGCAATGCACCACCGCAGCATGCACTCCGGGTCGGTCTCTCACGACTCCAGCGGGGGCTCTTCCCCCCGCCCCTCCGGGGTGCCGTAAGCGGCGAACATGGCGGTTCGCAATTGGTCGCTCTGGTCGGATGCGATCTGGGGGAGTCGCTGAGTCCCCATACCTCCGCGGGATTCACCAGCTTCTTTGACGTCCGGGGAAGCTGCCTTCGAGGGTCGCTGCTCGGGTGTCGCTTCGAGCTGCTTACTCAGGGCACGCGCGTGACGCGCGAAGTCTTGCTGAACCTCCCAGCCGGCCGTTTCCAGGCTGAGGGCGGCACGAAACGCTTCGCCGAGTTCGATCGCGGATGGGAAGCGCAGCGCCTTGTCCTTCGCCAAAGCGCGAGCCATGAGCACGTCGAGTACTGGAGGTGCGGAAGTCACGTGGTGGCTGACAGGTGCGGGGATCTCATCCAGCTGAGCCGTGCGGATCATGATCTCGTTTCGCTCAGGACGGTCGAACGGTGTGGTCCCCGTCAGCATTTCGTAGAGCACGATGGCCGCGCTGTAGAGGTCGCTGCGCGCGTCGATGTCACCGGCGGTCACCTGCTCCGGCGACATGTACGCCCCGGTGCCTGGCGCCATCCCGCCGGTCTTGCGCGCCTGGTCTGCTGGCACCCGGGCAATCCCAAAGTCAGTCAGCTTCACCATGCCGTCCCGCCGGATCAAGACGTTGGCTGGCTTGACGTCGCGATGGATGATGCCCATCGCGTGGATGCTCGCCAGGGCTCCCAGCAGCTGCGAGAAATAGTGCCACGCGCGCGCGAATGGCAGACAGGGGAGCCGTGACGAACGCTCCCGGCCAGCTCGGCGCGCGATGATCTCGCTCAACGCTTGTCCTTCGACCAGCTCGATCACGATCGCGAGCTGCTGTCCATCATCGACCAAGCCAAAGAAGTGGACGATGTTTGGGTGGTTCAGGCGCTCCAGTGCCAACGCCTCCCCGAGGAAAAGCTGCCGCGGACGATCTCTGCCGCGGAGCATCGGGTGCAGTGCCTTGACCGCGACCGGATGGGGGTGAGAACCACCCTGGGGTCCCTCTGGGTTGTAGTAGAGCCAGCCGCGGTGGACGACACCCATCCCTCCCTCGCCGAGGCGATCACCCACGATGACCTTCGCCCAACCAAGATCCAGCTCGGTGCCGTTCGAGATCCTGCCTGAGGTGTCAGGCTTCGTCAGCGCGAGACCACAGTGTGGGCAGAACTGGCCGTTGCCATCCACCACACTCCGGCACCGCGCGCAGACCGCCACGCCTCGTACGATAACGGGTTGATGCCCTCGCGAGTAGCCTGCCCAAGCCCCAGGGCGGGAGCTACTGAAGCGAGCGAGATGAGCGTGGGGTCGAATCAACGCAGAAGAGCGTTGCTAGTCGATGGAGGACTGGCCTAGCCTAGTCTCTAACTAGAATCATATCCTCTGGCCGGAATCCCGAGAACATGCGTGACCTGCTCCCAGCTCCCCCCGCCGCCCATCTCCCCGTTGTCGTGAAACGCACATCGCAAGCCGTCCTGGCGGGCGCGCTGGTCTGCGCGAGCACCCTCGCCTCGAGCCCCGCGAGGGCCCAGGCCACCGATGGGGAGTTCTCGATCCAGCGTTTCAATCCTGCACCTGGACCGCGAAATTACTTCACCACCCGGGGCGCCCGCGTCGAAGGTGAGATGGCCTGGAGTGCTGGGCTATTTGCCAACTACGCCTACCAGCCGTTCGTGGTCCGCAGTTGCCGCAGTGAAACGGACTGCGACGCGCCCAATGCGGTCGTGGGCGACGATGTGAAGGTGGTCGAGAATCTGTTCACCGCGGACTTCATGGGTACCCTCACCCCCATACCCAGACTTCAGCTGGGACTGCGCGCGCCGGTCACGTACGTGAAGGGTCAGGGCATCAGCGAGAACGGAGGCGGCGACCCTGATGGGTTGAGCGCGGTCGGAATGGGAGACCTCGAGATCGAGGCCAAGGCCAGGGCGTACGGCGAACTGAAGGATCCGTTCGTCGTGGGTGCTGCGCTTTTCGGCACGGTAAATACGGGAAGTATTACCGCCGAAGGCAACTACATCGGGGACAACACCCCCACGGTCGGGTTGCGCGGGATCTTCGACGGCTCCGAGGGCCCGTTCTCGTTCGGGGGGAATCTCGCGGCCGTCTACCGAGGCACGGGGCGCGTCGGTTCAACGGAACTGGGACCCGAGTTCCGCTACGGCGTTGCGGGGGGATTCCGCGTGAGCCCGGTGCTCCGGGTGGTGTTGGATGGCTTCGGCGGCACGAAGTTCAGCGCCAAGAATGGGACGAACTCCCTCGAGGTGGACGGCGGGATCCAGGTGACGCCGCTGTCCTCCCACATTGCGATCTCTGCGGGTGCCGGAACTGGGGTCATCCAGGGAATCGGCGTGCCCGCGGTGCGCGGATTCCTTGGCTTCATGTTCATACAGGAGAAGAGCGACAAGGACGGCGATGGGATCCGCGACGAGGACGATCAGTGCCCGACCGTGCCTGAAGACAAAGATGGCAAGGAAGACGGGGACGGCTGCCCGGACGGCGACAACGACGGTGACACGATTGCTGACGCCCAGGACAAGTGCCCCACGGAACCAGAAGATCCGGATGGCTTCGAGGATACGGATGGCTGTCCCGAGGAAGACAACGACAAGGACGGGATCCGGGATGACGCGGACCGCTGTCCCCTGCAGCCAGAGACCAAGAACGGCTATAAGGACGAGGACGGCTGCCCAGACGTTCCGGACACGGACAACGACGGCGTGCCCGACACGAAGGACAAATGCCCCTCCGAACCCGAGGACACCGACGGCTTCCAGGATACCGATGGCTGCCCGGACCCAGACAACGACGGAGATGGGGTTCCCGACAACGCGGACGAGTGCATCGACCAGCCCGAGACCAAGAACGGCTACAAGGACGAGGACGGCTGTCCCGATGAAGTCGAGGAGAGCAAGGGGAAGAAGAAGAAGAGGTAGTAGGAGTAGTCAGCTCCGGATCCCGGAGAACGACACTCACACTCCGGGTCCTCCAACCACCACCCACGCACACTCGAAGTCACGATACTCGCACTCCGGGTCCTCCGACCGCCACACTCGAAGTCGCGACCAGTAGAACACTCCGGGTCGCACCAGAGCTGAGTTCGCTGTAGGCTATCGCCATGAAATACCAAGCGTTCTTCTTGGTCATACTTGCTACGGGCATCAATGGCTGCACGAAGGGTGGCGCTGGCGCCGAGACCGCTTCCGCCGATCACCCGTTGCTCGGAACTCAGGCGCCGGCGTTTGAACTCAAGCGCTATGACCATGGCGAGAACGTGAGCCCGGCAGCGTCGCGAGGGAAGGTCACGATCGTGGACTTCTGGGCCACTTGGTGCGCTCCCTGCAAGGAGTCGTTCCCCGCCTACGAGGCGATCGCGAAGGAGCACGCGGGTGAGGTGGTGGTCATCGCATTGAGTGAGGATGAGAGTCCTGACGGAATTGGAGCGTTCGTGTCAGAGACGGGCGTGACCTTCCCCGTGGCATGGGATGAAGGGCAACGGGTCGCCGCACAATACGAGCCCGCGACGATGCCGACCAGCTACATCCTCGACCGCAACGGCATCGTTCGTTACGTCCATGTGGGGTTCAACAGCGGCGACGAAGAGACGCTCCGGGCCCAAGTAAGCTCGCTGCTGCAGTAGCTATCTCTCGTAGCGTGGCTCATTCCGCAGCCTGCTGAACGAGATCAGAGCATGCCGCGTCCGGAGTGGTGGCCTCAGCACTCCGGGTCCGTGAGCGCCAGCTTCGCTTCGGCACTCCGGGTGGTGACCCCGGCACTCTGGTGACCCCGGCACTCCGGGTTCGTGAGCGCTGGCCTTGGCACTCCGGGATTCGTGCACGCTACAGGTCGACACCACACGCCAGTGGCCGCCAGGGCCGCAAGGCATCAGCTCCCCGTCGTTCGTCGCTGGCATGGTGCTTGATGGGCGCGACGTCCATGACCCAGCCAAGGCTCGTTGAGGCGGGAGACGTCGTATTCGTTTCCGCGCGCTGCGTACAACGCCGATTCCTTCTGAAGCCCAGCCCGCGGCTCACCGACGGGATTCGTTTCCTTCTCGCCCACTACGCCAAGAAGCACGACATCGAACTCTATGCGGCCTGTGTGATGAGCTCGCATCTCCACCTGGTATACAAAGACCGTGCGGCGCGCGGCCCCTATTTCCTCAGGGATTTTCATCGAGGTGTGGCCCTCCTCGTTCAGAAACTCCACGGGTGGCAAGGTGGAGTCTTCGGCCAGCGACCGTTTCAGCTACGCCTACTCACCGCACGCGCAATCATCGACAAGATCGCTTATACACTGGCGAACCCCGTGGAAACCGGTGGTGTCTCCAAGGCATCGAAATGGCCAGGGTTGTGGTCGGGGGTAGGTCACAGTTTGAGCTCAAACGAGCTGCGTCCGGCTGCGTTCTCAAAGAAGGGCCGGTTTCCGCCCAGCGCTGAGCTGAGAATCTCCGTGCCAGCGTCGCTCGCAGACGCCGGCGATTTGCAGGGCGTCAGACGCAAACTACTCGCAGCCCTCGAACGTGCGGAGCGCCGGAACCGACGGCGGGTGGCCCGAAGCGATGGCAGGTTCCTCACACCTGAGGAGTGCCTGAAGCTCCGGCACACGTCCCGCTCGCGGAGCCCCGAGAGCCGAACGGACTTCAAGCCCGCGTTCTCGGTGCTGGGGGGGAGCGCAAGCATGCGGAAACGGGTGCGAGACGACTACCGAACGTTTCGCATCCGCTACGCCGAGGCGCTCTCACGTTTCCGCGCGGGAGAGCGGGATGTGTGTTTCCCGAGCGGCACGTTCCAGATGCGTTGGGTGTTCGGCGTGGTTTGTGCGAAGTCCCGTTCGATTCCATGTGACGGGCCATCCTGCGTTCGGCAGGATGACAGCGATGGAGTCCCTGTGGAACGAACACGAAGAAGCCACCTACACTAAGCGCTGCGTGGAAGCCGGCTATCCTGCCGAGCTGGGCGCCCGGGTCTACACGTCTCAGCTGCTGGGCCGACGCAGCGATCTTGTGCTGCACGGGGGCGGCAATACGAGCGTGAAGTCGCGCGCGCGTGAGATCGCTGGCGGGGAGTGCGACGTCCTGTTCGTGAAAGGCAGCGGGTGGGATCTTGCGACAATCGAACCTGCTGGCTTCCCAGCCTGCCGGCTGCAGGCACTGCTCGAGCTCTGCGACCTGGAGGAGCTGTCTGACACCGACATGGTGAAAGGCCTCCGCTCTCAGATGCTTGACCCTGGTAGCCCAACCCCGAGCGTCGAGGCGCTGCTTCATGCACTGATTCCTGGGAAGTTCGTTGACCACACCCATGCCGACGCTGCCGTCGCTATTCTCGACCGACCAGAAGGTCGCGAACTGGCGCGAGAAGTCTGGGGAGAGGAGACCCTGATCCTCCCCTACGTAATGCCTGGATTCATCCTCGCACGATCGGTGCGTGCACTCCGGGACCAGCAGGGCCTACCAGACGCCGGGTGCTTGATACTGGACAAGCACGGCATCTTCACCTGGGACGGCACCGCCCGGGCGAGCTACGAACGAATGGTTGAAGCCGTGTCGCGGGCGGAGCGTCGACTGGCCGTGACTCGATCACGCTTGCCGAGCACAGCTTCGTTGCCCCTTCGGAGTCTCGGCATGCGGGGCCCGGTGGCGATCGCGCTTCGCGGAGCAATCCAACGCGAACACTCCGGGTCGATGGTGAGCACGTGGGCAGCCGATGAGCACACGCTCGCCCTATCCACCAATCCCAACGGTCCGAGCCTGACGGCAGGGCCCATCACACCAGACCACGTGATCAGGACGAAGCCGTGGCCGCTATGGCTCCGAGCGCATGACACGAAGTCGCTTCGCTCACAGTGCGACACCGCCGTGCGAGAGTACTCGACCCGCTACAAGGCCTACTTCGATCGCCATGTGAACGGTAGGCCGCTCAAACAACTTCCATCAGCGCCGCGGGTAGTGTTGGTCCCCGGACTCGGAGCCTGCTGCTTTGGCACTACTCTCCGGGATGCCGAGATTACCGCAGACATCTACGGGCACACCGCTCAGGTGTTGCTGGATATCATGACCGAAGCCGTGTTCGAACCGGTGGGCGAGGGCGACCTCTTCGAGCTCGAGTACTGGAGCCTCGAGCAAGCAAAGCTCGGCAAGGGGGCTCGTGCGCCGATGCAAGGCCGCATTGCCCTCGTCACAGGAGCTGCCAGTGGAATCGGACTGGAAACCGCCCAGGTAATGCTCGCACGAGGGTGCCACGTCTTCATCTCCGACGTCGACGAGACGGCCCTCGAGAGTGCTACCCAGGCACTCCGGGACAGGTTTGCGGAGCGTGTCGCGGCGTATCCTTGTGACGTGTGCTCGTTGAACGACGTGGATGCACTGATTGAGCGATGCATTTCGGCATTCGGTGGGCTGGACTACGTAATCAGCAATGCGGGGGTCGCACCAACCGGAGTGCTGCACAACCCAGACGGCCAGAGGAGCCTTGAAGCATCACTCCGGGTCAATCTCATGGGTCATCAGCACGTGGCCAGCGCCTCGGCACGCTGGCTCATCGAGCAGGGCAGTGGCGGGTGTCTGGTCTTCAACGCATCCAAAGCCGCCTTCGCTCCGGGACCGGAGTTCGGTCCCTACACGGTCGCAAAGACGGCGCTCATCGGGCTCATGAGGCAGTACGCCATCGACCTCGGACGCTTGGGGATTCGAGCGAACGCGGTGAACGCAGACAGAGTTCGCACCGGGTTGTTTGGGGGAGGCGTGCTCGAACAGCGCGCAGCAGCGCGTGGTCTGACGGCTGACGCGTACTTCAGGCAGAACCTGTTGGGGCGCGAGACGGAGGCGCGCGACGTGGCCGAAGCGTTCGTATGGCTTTGTTCCGCAGAGGCCACTACCGGCACCGTCATCACGGTAGATGGCGGAAATCCTGCCGCTTTCCCTCGCTAGGAGGACCCGGAGTGTAACCGCAGAGAGCCGAAATCGTACGATTGGCGGGGTTCTCTGAGTCAAACTGGACGCGCTCGCCATCAGTGACTCGCCAAACGGCCTCGACCCGAAGCGTGGACCTGAGTATGGCGGGAGCGAATCCGCGAACACCGGCAAGCACGCCAGGACGCGGCTTGCTCTTGATTGGAGGATTATGAACCGCATCACCGTCTTGGTTGGGCTCGCTGGGTTGCTTGCAGGTTGCTCGAGCGATGACAGCAACGCGTCGAACGGCGGAAGTGCTGGCTCCGCCGCTTCTGGAGGCTCGGCCGGGTCGAACGCGGGTGGTTCTGGAGGCTCGGTAGGAGGTACCAGCGCTGGAGGAGCCGCTGGAAGCGGCGGAACGGGTCCTCAATGTGCCGATGGCCCTGGATATGCGACAAATCCCGCCCCGGTCCGAGTCGACCAGGTGACGGGAACGATCATCGATCCCGCTGGGGCACCCGCCGAGGGTGTGTTCATCCAGGTGTGCGGCACCGACTTCTGCGTGAACGGCACCACGAACGCGAATGGGGAACTCGTCACCTGCAGTAATGGTGGCCCAGTTTGTACTCCCGGAGTTGCTCCAGGGCAGAACATGACCCAACCAGCGATGAAGTACGGGGATGGCCTGACGTACGTGAAGTTCGGGTACCCGCTAGCTGGGAGCACGCCTCGGTTCGACCTCGGGACCCTCAAAATCATCTCGATAGATCCGCCCGGATCCGGTCAGCCGATCACTCCGGGAACCACTGCTGTCTCGAACGGGGTCGAGCTGTCCTTGGCGGCCGAAGCTAAGGTGACCTTCGACGAACTCACGTATGTAACTGACGAAGAGAAGCAATTCCGCGCTGTGATCTTCGACCCGACAGATGCCCCCGAGGCGCTGGATCCAGCCCTCAACTTGGAACTGCTCGTCGGAACCACACCGATCGAAACCGAGTTCTGCCCGGCCGCGACCCTCACCCTTCCCAATAGCAAGGGCTGGTCGCCCGACGCGGAGGTCGAGTTCTTCGTCCATGGCGTGTCCATCGAAGAAGAATGGGCGCCATATGCCGGTTGGGCGAAGGTGTCGAACGGCAAGGTGTCATCCGATGGGACCAAGGTGGCGACGAACCCGGACGAGGGCATCCCGCACTTGAGTGTGATCGGAGTCCGCCTGAAGCCATGAAACGCATCGTTCGCTTGCTCCTCGTCTGCGCATTCGTCCCGCTGCCCTTGGCCTGCGGCTCCAACACCCCTGAAATCCCCGCCGAATACCTGACGGACGGGGGGGGGAGCGGAGACTCCGGGACGGCTTTGACCTACCCCGCGGGACCGTACGGAAGCGAAGAAGGATCTACTATCCAGAACCTCAGCTTCGCCGTCGGCTGGAGCAACCCGGAGTCGGTGGGCTACGACCTCGAAAAGCTCGACGCCGCGCCGCTGCGCCTCTCCGATTTCTTCAACCCGGAGAGCAACCCAGCGCTTCCGGAGGTCATGTTACTCAACACCGCCGCCCTCTGGTGCCAAGCGTGCAGGATTGAGCACGAGGAACTCGACACGAAGCTGGCGGAGTTCGGGCCGCGCGGTCTCGTGATCGTGAGCACCCTATTCCAGGACGCTCAAAGCAATCCCGCACAGCCCGTCCATCTCCAGCTATGGGCCAAGCAGTTCGAGGTCGGGTTCCCATTCTTCCTCGACCCGGAGTATCAGATGGGCGCATTTGCGCGCGCAGAGACGGCTCCCCTCAACCTGGTGATCGACCTCCGCACCATGAAGATCCTGAAGAAGATCACGGGTGAGGGCGGGTCCGTCATCTGGCCACTCGTGGACGAAACCCTCACGGCTCGCGGCCGATAGCCTCGCGGGATGACCATGAGACTGCGCGCCAAGTGTGTGCTCATCCTAGGCATTTCCACAGGGCTCACGCTGAGCCCCGGCGCCAACGCCTTCGATGCGGGCACGATCGATGATGAGCCCGTTCAACTCGACGTCACGAACGCGACCAGCGTGCTCTACAACGCCAACAATCGCGACTCCCGACCAAACGACGTGACGCGAGCGGCGAACGATGACTGGGGCTTGCTCTACAACCGTCTGAATCTGCAGGCGAGCACCGGGAAATGGCAACTTGGACTGCGCCTCGACACGGCTTGGTTCTACACCAGCCCCAACGCCGTCGACATCGCCACCGAGCTCGAACGAGCGCGCCCTCGCCCCCTGGCCCCAGGCTCCCTGGCCCCTCCAGACTACTTCAGGCAACGCTTCTACGAGGCGGGAGGAGAACTCTCCAACCGCTATGTCAACTGGACCTATCCAGCGAAGTACTACGTTGGCTACACGTCGAGAGACGTCGAGCTCACGCTGGGTGATTTCTACGCGCAGTTCGGACGGGGACTCGTCCTCAGCGTCCGCAAGTTGGATGAGCTATCCAGCGACATCACGATTCGCGGCGCTCGCGCGACGAGCCACCTGGACGTCGACGATGCAAAGCTGAAGCTCACCTTGCTGGGGGGAGAGATGAACCCCCTCCGACTGGATGAGGCAAGCGGACGCTATCTCGGCGTGACCAGCGACGTCACTCCGGGGTTCCTGGCGATCACCGAGGCAGGAATGCCGCACCAGGTCGAGACGGACTTCATACCCAGCGCGAACCCAACGTACGCCCCAGATCGCATCGTCGGAGCGCAAGTCGAAGCTGGACCGAAGCAGTTCACGCTCGGCACCCAGGGAGTGGTTCTCTTCCGCCAAGATCCACTCAACTCCGACACCGTACGAACGGCGAAGCATGTCTTCGTAGGCTCTCAGTCCCTGGATATCCCTCGGGTCGGCGACTTTGGAGCGGCGTACATCGAGGCGGCCGTCCAGAGCCTCGACGGCCCGGCGAACATCGACGCGGGTCACGCCCTCTACGCCTCATTCAACATCTTCGCGGATCCGGTGACGATCTTGCTCGAAGGCAAGCACTACCGCCGGTTCTTCCCGCTGAGCGCCAATGTCGACTTGAACCACGCGCGAGAGTTCAACCTAGTGCAGTACAACGCACCGCCAACGACGGAGGTCTTCTACAACGACACCCAGTTCGAGACCTTCAACGTCTGCGTTTCGGGTGGGCGGGCGAAGACCGATTTCCACGCAGGTAAGGACGAAGATCTGTTCGTGTGGCTCGGCTACTACAACACTTGGAGTGAGTCGGCGAGCAACGACCAGTGCGACATCGCCGACGACAAGCGCAATCGGGTTCTGGACGCCGCCGTGGGCGCAGAACTCACCAGTCAGCAGCGAAAGAGCCGTGCGAGCATCACGCTGGGTGGACGCAACGATGTCGCAGATCGCGAGCTGCAGACAGCCGGAGGCGAGCAGACCGACATCGCGTACCAGGAGGGCTACGTTCGCTACGACGTGATTCGCTGGATCGACGGGCCCTATTCGCTTCAGTTCCAAGGCTGGCACCGGCGGCGGAGACAGACACTCGGCGGGCCCGAGGGCGGGTGGTGGGAAGGGCAACACCTGACCGGCTTCGAATGGGCTCCGCACGTTTCGCTAGCGTTCGGCGTCGAGTACAACTCGAACGAGCTATTCGCCGCCTCGGACACCGCAAGCCCCAGTGAGCTGTCCGATGTGACGCTGTACTTCAACGGCCAGGCGACCTACCGCATCGACTCCGCGTCGAGCGTCAGCCTGTTCGTCGGGCAGCGCAGAGGCAGCCTGCGTTGTGTTGGCGGAGTGTGTCGCGTGTTTCCTCCCTTCGAGGGAGCCCGGCTCGACGCCACCCTCCGCTTCTGAGACCGCACGGCACGCAGAGCACTCCGGGTCCACACGCAGAGCACTCCGGGTCCACACGCAGAGCACTCCGGGTCCACACGCAGAGCACTCCGGGTCCGCACGCAGAGCACTCCGGGTCCACACGCAGAGCACTCCGGGTCCTTTGGGCGTGGTGGCGGCGAGCGGCGGTTAGCGGCCTACCGCCGCTTCGATGTCTCGCTCGAGCGCGTTGGCATCCCCCGTCACGTAGCCTTCCTTCTTCGTGATGATGCGGCCGTCCCGGCCGATCAACACGCTGTACGGGGCGCTCGTCTTCGGGTTGTAGAGGGAGACGACTCGCGTCTCCTTGTCGAGCAAGATGGGAAACGAGACCCCCATCTTCCGGACCTCGGTGCGAACTTGCGCGAGACCATCAGGGCCGTCGATGGAGACCCCGAGTACGACGAACCCCTTGTCCTTGTACTTCTTGTACAGCTCGTCGAGATGGGGCATGGCCGCCATGCAGGGGTCACAAAAGGTCGCCCAGAAGTCGACCAGGATCACGTCCTTGCCGAGGTGATCGCTGAGGCGAACGCTCCCTCCATCGAGCGTCTCCAGCTCGAAGTCCGGCGGCTTGGCCCCCGTAGGCTCGGGCGAGGCCGCGGGCTCTTCCGCACTACCGTCCGAGGCGCTTGCGGTGGACGCGCTTGCGGCCGGCTCTCCCGCAGCCGTCGTCGGTGCCGGCTGAGCGCCTCCGCACGCCGCCACCAACAGCCCAAAGCTCAATCCCCCAATCCAGCGCTCATTCATCACGAACTCCTTGTGCCCTGCACGGCTTACCACATCGCCAGCCGCTAGCAGCGATCTTGTACCTCGGGCGCATCGGGCTCCGTCGTGCTCTGCGGTCCGTGAGCGTGACGATTGGCGCGTAGGGCGGTTCGATCGGGGGGTGAGGCACCCCGCCAGCTCGCCCGAGCGGCCGTATCCACGCACCATCGCTGCGACCCGTCGCGACTCGGTCAAATGCAGACCGCCACCAGGTCCCGGGAGACAAGGTGGCGGCGCGACAAGGTCATGTAGCAGCGAGCTGGCGGAGCAACTGCACCACCACGAGCTCGCTCACGCAGACCCGGAGACAGGTGAGAACCAGCGGCCCGATCAGAGCTTTTTGAGCTGGTTGTCGATCGCCTTGAGCAAGCCTGCGGTGTCTCCGCCCGGCAATAGCTGGATGATCTCCATGGTGCGCGCGTCGACCAGCGTGTTGTTCGGGATGGCGTCGATGGAGAACAGGCCACCGAGCTTGAAGGAGGTGTCCACCACGAACGGGAACCCGACCTCGAAGCTCTTCACCCAGGCCGCTCCGTTCGCGGGCGCGGGCGGATCGCCATCCGTGTTCTCCATCAGCGACCCCAGGAACATCACACCCTGCTCTCGGTACTGGGCGAAGGTGCCGTTCTTCTTGAAGTGGCTGTACTCCTGCTTGCAGGGCGCGCACCACTGGGCCGAGGAGTTGATCAACAGGATCTTGATGCCCTTGCTTCCGTCGGGATCATAGAAATCGGCGAGCTGCACGGGCTCCATCTGCTCCGTGTCGTACTCGGCGGCCTGCGGGTTGTTCCAACCCATGAAGCGGTAGTTGGGGATGATGGAGTGGAGCTCCGTCCCATACGGTCCCGGGGGATAATCCGCGAGGTAATCGGGCACTTCGCTCGCCGCACCGCCGGCTCCAGCGCCTCCGGTGGCCTCCGTGATTTGACCCGGTCGTCCCTTGTCGAAGTCCTTGCCGTCGATGTCTTCGCCACTGCAGGCCGCCAGCAAGCCGCCTACGAGAAGAGTCGAAACCAGAAGTCCAATCGTGCGCATCGAGACACTCCAAACGATGAGTGGGTTACCAAGCCTGCAAGCACAGTACTCGGGGACGACGGGCCGTCAAGCGAGGCCCGCAGCCGTAGAATAGCCGACTTGCGAAGCAGTGGGCGCGCCGAAGACGGCGCAGCGTCAGTGTTTCACAGTGTCTCAGACGCCGCTCCCCTCCCCCCCAAACCCATCGAGGCGGGGACGCAATGGCTCGAATTGCATGCGGGATTTCCCCCCATGCGAGCGGAGGCGCGTGCGGGATGGCGGGAAACCACTGCGAAACCCCAAGCTCCCGGGTCGTTTAGCTATCAAGCTTTCCCATCGAGCGCTGTCACCGACTCGGCGCTTGACGCTTGGTATGTCGCTCGTCTCGCGGTACTACCGCGAACCGCTTGGTCCCGCGTTCCCTCCGGGAACCTGTCCCTCCAGAGGAAAACATGCAGCACTCGCTCTCCCGCTTGGCATCGTCTCTCAAGTTCACCGCCCTCGCCGCGTTCGCGAGCGCGGTGGGTCTCGCCTCCGGCTGCTCCGGCGACGACCAGTGTGCGGGGATCGAGATCGACGGCCAGTGTTACGCGGAGTGCAAGGACGACCAGTGCGTCGAGGGCAACCGCTGCGTACCCGACGTGACCACGAAGGTCCCGTCCTGCGTCCCTCCGTGTGGGATCCAGGACGACTGCGACGTTGGCACCAACTGCGTGGACGTCAATTTCCCGGACGGCAGGGCGCGCTACTGCGTGGCGATGCTCGGGGGGAAGTCCGGACAGGACGAGGCGTGCGCCAGCGACAAGGACTGCGATACGCGGCGTGGCTGGCAGTGCCTGCCAAGCGGCGACGGGAAGCGCTGCCTCCACACCTGTGAAGCCCACTCGACCTGCCAGGAGGGGGAGCTCTGCACCACGGGCTTCGCCAACGAGGACGGGGAGGCCGTAGGGGCTTGTCAGCCTGGTCCCTGTACCAGCAATGCGAACTGCAACATCCAGCCCGGTTACCACTGCATCGACAGCGAGTGCATCCAGGCCGAGTGCGTCGAGCACTCGAACTGCGAGGGCGGGATCTGCAAGACGGGTGGCAAGGACATCGAGGGCGAGACGACCAACTACTGCACCGCCGCCCCAGACGAGAAGCGCGGCCCGGGTGAGTTCGGGACGGCGTGTCCGAACGGCACCGACGACTGCGCCGAGGACTTCCGCTGCTTCGGACGCGGTGAAGGCGACGTCTACAGCTACTGCACCCAGTTCGACTGCACCCAGGACGCCGACTGCGCCACGGGCTTTCACTGCGGGCGGGTGCGCGTGGGTGACGCCCCGTGTGACGACACCTGCAGCGGGATCCCTGCGGCGTCAGCCGGCGCGACCTGCGTCGCGGCCTCGGACATCGGCGCGGGCAAGAAGTACGAGTGCGGCGCGCTCAATCTGATGCGGAACATCTGCGTCAAGAACGAGTACTGCGCGGCGTGCGAGACCGACGAGGACTGCCTGGGGGAGCCCAACCAGATCTGCGCCAAGGGTCCGGACGGCACCAAGCAGTGCACGGTGACCTGCGACCCGACCGCGGACAGCTGTCCGTGGGGTGCTGCGTCCGAGTGCAAGATCTTCGACACGGATCGCAACGTCCCGACTTGTGGGCACAAGTTCGGCGCCTGCAAAGGCGACGGGAAGGGCTGCGAGCCCTGTGTGGACGATGGCGACTGCGGCCCCCAGGGGATCTGCCTGAGCAGCAGCTTCACCGGTGAGAAGTACTGCTTGGACCTCAGCCTGGACTGCAGCTGCGAGGGGTTCCCGGAGTCCAGTGTGATCCCGAAGTCGTGCCTTGGTGGAACCTGTCCAAAGACCCCAGGAGGCCTGGAGATGTTCTGCATCGGCTTCCTCGACGACCCGACGAACCCGGTGAACAACAAGTGCTACGGCGCCAACTCCAACACGACCTTCGGCTCCTCGCCTCAGTTGGGCTGCTACCCTAACTGACCGGATTCATTACCCTCGCTGCACTCCGGGTCCCACTGGGGCCGGGGCCATTCGTTGCACTCCGGGTCCCACTGGGCTGGGTCCAGTCGTGCACTCCGGGTCCCACTGGGCTGGGTCCAGTCGTGCACTCCGGGTCCGCGTTGGACGGCGTCGGGCAACGGCGCAAGGTCGGGGTTTCGGCGCTCTTGATAAACACACC
>JAGQIY010000662.1 GCA_020430865.1 Myxococcales bacterium | reverse complement strand
TGGACACCCAGTCCCAGCACATAGACTGGTCCATCGGCTACCAGCGGCCACAGGACCATCGGAGGGCCGATCGAGTCGCGCTCGATTCCCGTCGTTCTCAAGAGCGCCAAGTAGATCACCGCACCAACTCAGCGCTTTTGCCGAAGCGGCTCGACTGGGCTCTGGAGAGCGTGTAGCACCCGGGGAGCAGCCCGGCTGCGCCTCCCATGAACGATATGTCGAGTGGCAATTTCCCGCAGCGGGACTCGCGGCCAGGCTGGAATCGCTCCCGGGTCGTCTTCCTGTTGGTCAGCGGCATCGCGGTCACGGCGCTGCTGATCGCGACGCGGGAAGTGCTCCTGCCGTTCATCATCGCGATGATCCTGGCCTACGTGCTCACGCCGCTGGTCGCGATGTGCGAGCGCGTTCGGATCCCCAGGGCACTGGCGATCGTGCTGGTCTACGTGGTGGTGTTCGGTGGCGCCTATGGGTTCGGCGCGCTGGTGTTTCCGCGGGTCTTCCAGGAGGCTCTGCAGCTCTCCAAGGAGACGCCCGCGATGGCCCGGGAGCTCGCCGTGAAGTGGGGTCCGGTCGCCGAGAGTCGCGTGCAGGCTTTCCTGGATCGGCTCGACACCGGTCCCAAGGAGTCCGCGCCGGAACACCCGAAGGAGCGCCCACCGGCGTTCGAGGTCGTCAAGCAGGATGATGGCGGCTACCACGTGATCCTGCATGGGGGCGTGGACATCGTGCAGGACGGCCCGAAGCACTGGCGGGTGCAGCCACGGCCGGAGCCGGGGACGAAGTTCAGCGTCAATCAGCTGTTCAGCCAGGGCATCGATCAGACCGTCGAGTACGTCAAGCGCAACGCGATCGACCTGATCCGGGTGGGCCAGGTGATCGTCAGTAGAATTTCCCGAGGGATATTCCTGCTGTTCATGACGCTGATGATCGCGGCCTACCTGATGCTGACGCGGGAGGACATCGTCGGCTTCTTTCGTTCGTTGCCGCCGCCCAGGGCGCGGCCGAGCTTCGATCGGCTGCTGAAGCGCATGGACCGCGGGCTCTCCGGCGTGGTGCGCGGACAGCTGGTGATCTGCGCGGTCAACGGCGTGCTCTCGGCGATCGGTTTCTGGATCTTCGACCTGAAGTACTGGCCGATCCTGGCGCTGATCGCGGCCATCATGAGCTTGATCCCGATCTTCGGGTCGATCCTCAGCACCATCCCGGCGGTGCTGATCGGGCTGACGCAGGATTTCTCCACGGCGATCTGGGTGTTGCTCTGGATCATCGGCATCCATCAGGTGGAAGCCAACTTCCTGAACCCCAAGATCATCGGCGTCGCCGCGAAGATCCACCCCGTCCTGGTGGTGCTGGCGTTGATCATCGGCGAGCACTTCTTCGGCCTCTGGGGCGCCCTGTTCGCGGTGCCGGCGCTGTCGATCGCGCAGTCGATCTTCCAGCACTTCCGCTTCGAATCTCTGCCCGATGCCGCCCCCGACAGCTTGTTTCCGTCGGCGATGCGCCGGCCCCCACCACCGGCGCCTGGAGGCGGGTCGGGTCAGGAGCAGAGCACCTAACCCCCAAACCCTGCTGAAGCCGCAGGTCCGCGCTCGACCACGGCTCCGGAAGGGCTGGCGTCGCCGCGCCCTTGAGGCTATGCCCCCGCGCGTGGCAAAGGAAGCCAGGAAACTCCAGCGAGTCGGCAAGACCTCCAGCGGCAAGCAGCTGAAGAAGCAGCTGAAAGAGGCGCCTGCGGTGAAGCGAGCCGAGGCGCCGGATCCCCTCAGCGCCGAGAACCTGAAGAAGATGTTCGGGCGCCTCGCCATCCCGGTGGTGGCGGTGTGGGCGATTGGCATCCTGGTGGCTGGCTTCTCCACCAGCAAGACGACCATCACCATCGCGCTGGCGATCCCCGGTGTCGTGACGCTCGCGATCGCCGGCATGGTGGTGTGGGCGCTGAATCAGGCGAAGAAGGCCAAGGGCGTGGCGAGCATCCTGGCTGGCGCCGAGGACGCCGAGGGGCGCGCTGCGGCGATGGAGAAGCTCGAGACGCAGTTCAAGAAGAAGGACCCCGCGGCCATCTTCGCCAAGGCGCAGCTGCAGATGCAGGAGGATCCCAAGGCCGCGCTGTCCACCCTGGAGCAGATCGATCTGGGGAAGGTGATGGCGCCGGTGGCGGACGAGGCGCGCGCGCAGCGGGCGATGATCCACCTCATGCTCGGGCAGCCTCAGCGCGCTCGCGAGCTGGCCGACGGCGTCGACCTGAGCCGTCATCAAGACGCCAAGAGCCGCGCCATGATCGGCGCCGTGGTGAGCGAGGCCTGGGCCCGCACCGGCGCTGCTCAGAAGGCAGTGGATACCCTCGAGCTATTCGACGTCACCGACGACGAGCTCGAGCCGGTGGCTCCTCAGCTCCATCGTGCCCGCGCGTATGCCTTCGCACACACCAACAAGGTGAAGCCGATGCGCCGCGAGCTGCGCAAGCTCCTGGATCAGGACTTCCGTCTGCTAGCGAGCTTCCTGGAGAAGAAGTCTCATCCGTTGCTGCAGCGCGAGGCCAAGAAGCTCCTGGAGCAATCGGGCAAGGTGCCGCGCAAGATGCAGATGCAGCGCAATCCGCGCGGAATGTAACGCCCCGGCTGCTCGCTCGAGGAGCCTCGGGGCCTTCCTTCCTCGGGGGTGAGGCGCGCCGCTCACAGCCCAGCGAGGCTGGCGCGAGACAGCGTCTCGAGGCGCACCTCGGGGAGTAGCTCCGCGTAGCTCACCACGCGTGCTTCGGGCAGGTCCGTCTCCACCAGCTTGCGCACGAAGCGCCGGATGTCGGGCTGGGTGAGGATCACGACGTGTTCGCCGGGTTGCGTCGCGGCCTTCACGGCGCGACCGATAGCGGTGACGATGTCACGCCCGGCGGCGGGGGAGAGGGTCAGGAATGCGCCGGCCGTGGTGCGTTGAATCGCCGATCGGACCGTCTCCTCGATCTGCGGATCGAGCACGTGGACCCCCAGCTCGGGAGCGCCTTGAGTGAGCTCGTGAGTCAACGTGCGGCGCATCTGCGAGCGCACGAACTCGGTCAGGTTCAGGGGGTCCTTGTCGCTCGTCGCGACCTGACTCAACGCTTCGAGCACACCCTTCAGATCCCGGATGCTGACGCCCTCCTCGAGCAGCCGACGCAGGACGTCGGTCAGCAACGGCAGGCTAACGGGCTTGGGCACCACCTGGCGCACGGTCGCTGGCGCGACCTGCTCCAGCTGATCCAGCAACATCTGCACCTCGGCGATGCCAAGGAAGTCGGCGCTCCGATCACGGAGCACGGCGGTGGCTTCCTCGACGATGCGCTCGGCGACCTCGCCATCGTCCAGATCCTCGGGCAACGCGAACACGCTGGCTGGCACCTCGTGGATGCTGAACACGACATGGCGCTCTGGTAGCTCGTCGGAGAACGTGATCTTGCACGGCGGGAGCGGGACGCCGAGATCCCGGAACAGCACCTCCCGCACGGCGACGCCCGCCGAACGGATCCCCGGTCGCCTGAGCTCATCCCCGCGGATATCATCGTCGAGCAGGGGCTCGAGATCTCGCGACGACTCCATCGCCCAGGGGATCACCACGGGAACGAAGCGCGGGCCCCCACGATCCGACGCGCGTTGCTGGATTGGCTCTCGGGCCGCCTGCTCCTCCACCTCGCGCAGCTGACGCGCGCGCGCTCGGGAGGCAACGAACAGCAGCCCACCGATGATCAGGAATGGCAGCGCCGGCAGACCAGGGATGATCGCCAGAATGCCGACGAAGATGGCGGCGACCCGCAGCGCCTTGGGTGCGCCGAGCAGCTGCCCCGACAGTTCTTCGCCGAGCGGCGTACCCGCCTCTTCACTCGCCACACGGGTGACGAGCACCCCCGCGGAAACGGCGATCACTAGGCTCGGGATCTGGCTGACCAGGCCGTCGCCGATGGTCAGCAGGCCGTAGCGCTTGAGCGCCCCCACCGCGTCCATGTCCTTCTGGCCAACTCCGATCGCCAGGCCGCCCAGGATGTTCACGAGGGTGATCAGGAAGCCCGCGATGGTGTCGCCCTTCACGAACTTCATCGCGCCGTCCATGGCGCCATAGAACTGACTCTCGCGGCCCAGCTCGCGGCGTCGACGTCGCGCCTCGACGGAGTCGATGGCGCCGCTGCGCAGCTCGGCGTCGATCGCCATCTGCTTGCCAGGCATGGCGTCCAGGGTGAATCGGGCGCCGACCTCGGCGACGCGCTCGGCGCCCTTCGCGATCACGACGAACTGGATGATCGCCAGGATCAAAAAGATCACGCCGCCGACCACGTAGTTGCCCTTGACCACGAACTGGCCGAACGCCTGGATCACCTCACCGGCGTTGGCCTGAAGCAGGATCAGGCGCGTCGAAGACACATTCAGCGCCAGGCGCACCAGGGTGGTGATCAGCAAGATGGTCGGAAACGAGGCGATCTTCAGCGCGTCGCTCACGTAGAGCGTCACCAGGAGCAAGGCGACGGACGTCGCCAGGTTGGTGGCGATGAGTAGATCCAGGAGCCAGGTCGGCAGCGGGACGATCATCAGGCCCACGACCAGGATCACGATCGCGGCAAGCGCTGCGTCGGCGACTCCGAGGGGGCGCTTCTTGGGTCCACGGAGCAGGGCTTGAGTAGGCATTCGGTTCCGGGAGGATAAGCGACGAGGATCGCACCAGCGACATGGATCCGCGCGGCTCGAGCCCGCGGCGCGCCCAGTCTGGCTGATTTTCTGCGCTTTCGCTAGGCTTCCGCGGCGTCGTCGGCGCTCGCCCAGCGGTCGTGGCGGTTCTCGCTCAGGACGGCGCCGTGAACAAGCCGAGGACGCCGGTGAACAGCTGCAAGGCGGGGCGTCCCGCGTGAGGCCCGACCTCGAAGGCGGAGGACATGCCCGCGATAGGCATGTCGCCGAAGCGCTGACGCAGGATGCGGGTGTCCACGTCGTACTGGCCGTAGAGCTTGGAGCCGCGGCCAGCGCAGTTGATGTACAGGGCGAAGCTCGGAGCGGCGCCGCGGATGTCCCGCACCAGCTCTCGGGTGACCGCGTCCAGGTCCGACCGTGCGGCCTGAGAGTCCCGCACCGCGAGGCCGAGGCGCATCCCCGCCCGCACCTCGTCGCTCACCAGGATGCCGCGGCGCACGGGGTCGACGCCCTGGACGCCGCGCAGGATCACGTCGGGCCGGCCGCCGAGATCCGGCGCACCGCCTGCTTCGGGAGCCAGGGCGACGAACATCAGGCGCTCGTCGCCGAGCTCCTGACCCGCTTCGCTGAGCACGTCGAGGGCCGGTTCACCGTCGATCTCCAGCACCATGGGCCCGCGCACTTCGGTGACGGGCCGGAGCGGCGTCAGCAGGCGACAGGCGGGAGACGTGCGGAGTTGCGGCGGGGAGATCCCGCGCAGAAAGAGCAAGCAAGCGCTCCCCGTCTGTGCCTCACCCCCAGCCGGGACGAGGTAGGCGCCATGAGGTCCCACGGTGCCTCCACCGAAGACGTGGGGCGTGCCTCGAGACTCGTAGAGCGGCGAGAGGGCCTCTGGAGAGAAGCCCTCGCTGCGGGGAAAGAGCAGCACCGTGGGCGTGGTCTTGGCGGTGCGATCCTGGATCATGCGGCTGAGTGTTTCCCCGAGGTCTTCCGGCGTGCGGCTGTCGACGCACAGCGGTTCGGCTCGCCCAGCGGTCCACACCAAACCGGAGGCGGCGGACTGATCCTCGATCTCCCCGTCCTGGGTCAGAACTCCCGTCCCCGCGGCGATCAGCACGGGGAGGCGGAGCTTGGCCTCCGCGATCAGCCGAGCGAGCTCAGGCAGCTGCTGCCCCAGTTGACCACATACGAACACAAGCGCCGCACCCTTGGGCTCCCCGGACTCCACGGGCCAGCGCGGCGACGCCAGGCGCTGGATGCAGCTCTCGAGCGCCCGCACCACCTTCACCGCCGCATGGGCTTCCACCACGAAACTTCCGGCTTTCAAGTTGCTCCCTTCGACAGGCAAGCCCGACTCGTCTCCGAACGAAGAGCGACCAGGCGCCGGCCCGCCCAAGTCTGAAATCCTGAGGCGTGGCGTCAAGATGCGCTTTCCGGGCGTTGGGCTTTCTCGTAGGCTACGAGACGATGAGCGAACCGTCCGACCCGCTCATGCTCCTTTCCTACGGAGCAACTGACGTTGGTCGTCGCAGAGAAATCAACGAAGACGCGTTCATGCGCGACGATCAGCTCGGCCTGTGGGTCGTAGCGGACGGCATGGGGGGGCACGCGGCGGGAGAAGTGGCCAGCCAGGAAGCCATCGACACCGTCTACGGCATGGTCAAGCGCGGCAAGGCGGATCTGCGGCCGGACGAAGTGCCTGACGAGCGCACGCTGGCGGCGGCCTCGCGGCTGCTCGAGGGAGCGGTGCAAGCCGCGACCTACATGGTCTTTGCCATCGGCGAGATGGATAAGCGCAAGAGCGGGATGGGAACGACCATCACCGCGATGATGAGCCTGAACGGCTTCGTGGTCACGGCGCAGGTCGGCGACAGCCGCATCTACCAGATCCGAGACACTCAGGTGACGCAGCTCACCGAGGACCACACGCTGGTGGCCTGGCAGATCAAGCAAGGCTTCATCACGCCAGAGGAAGCCAAGCACAGTCGGCACAAGAACGTGATCACCCGCGCAGTCGGCAACCGGGACTACGTCCAGGTCGACACCGGGATCATCGAGCTGCAGCTGGGGGACCAGTACCTGCTCTGCTCCGATGGTCTCCACGGCTATCTGCGCACGGAAGAGATCCCGGCGCTGGCGGCCAGCGGAGGGCAAGACTCCGTGCAGCGCTTCATCGAGCTGGCGAACGCGCGCGGGGGCAAGGACAACATCACCGCGATCCTGGTCGAAGTCTCCTGACCAAATACGCGTTTCCGCACCGGATATCGCTGACGGGTCGGCTCACGTATCACTCGAACTCTGCGCGTTCGGGGGTGAGACGCCACGTCCGTGCGCCGTGAGCGAACGCACGGCCTGAAACTTGGCCGCTGCGGCGTTAGTCAGCTAGCGGCTAACGACAGGCCGGCCGCTGTCATCGGTCGCCCGGAGGAGCGAATGAGTGCAAAGCGTGTGGGCGTGATCATGGGCGGTAGCTCCGCGGAGCGGGAGATCTCACTCAAGTCGGGGCAGGCGGTCGCCGGCGCGCTGGGTGATCAGGGCTGGGACGTCGCCAGCGTGGTGCTGGGACCGGGGGTCGACGCCTTCGCGGCGCTCAAGGCTGCGCCGATGGATGTGGCCTTCCTCGCGCTGCACGGCCGCCTGGGGGAAGACGGCTGTGTGCAGGGCCTGCTCGAGGTGCTCGGGGTGCCTTACACGGGCTCTTCAGTGCTGAGCTCGGCGCTCGCGATGGACAAGCTGAAGAGCAAGGAGCTGTTCCGTCTGCACAACGTGCCCACTCCGCCGTACTACGTGTTTGGTCCCCAGCACACACTGGCGGATCTCGAGGAGGTCCACGGCTCGTTTGGATTCCCGGTGGTGGTGAAGCCGCGGCGCGAGGGCTCCAGCATTGGCCTGAGCGTGGCGAAGAACGCGGTCGAGCTGGCCAAGGCCGTGGCCGATGCGCTGAAGTACGATGAGAGCGTGCTGGTCGAGCGCTTCGTTCGCGGCAAGGAGATTGCCGTGGGGATCCTTGGCGGGCGTGTGCTCGGCGCCATCGAAGTGGAGCCGCTCTCGGGGATCTACGACTACGACGCCAAGTACACCCCGGGCAAGACTCGCTATCACCAGCCGGCGCGTCTTCCCACGACGCGTTACCGTGGGGTATTGAACCTCGCCGAACGCGCGGCCAACGCCCTCGAGGTGTCGGGCGCCGCCCGGGTGGATCTGCTGGTCACCGAGGGGCAGAACGAGTACGTGCTCGAGGTCAACACACTGCCTGGGATGACGCAGACGAGCTTGCTGCCGAAGATCGCTCGTGAAGCGGGCTACGGCTTCACGGAGCTGTGCGACTCCATCGCCAAGCTGGCGCGGCTGCACACGGGGCAGGTGGCCCGTCGGGACGCAGCCGATGTGGTGCGCTTGACGTCTGACGCGGCGACCCTCGCGCAGCTCCGCGCTGCGGTCTGACTCACTCCGCCGAGGGCGGGGGAGGCTCGACGGGAGCGTCGGCCGGCGGCGGTCCGCTGGTCGGCGGAGCTGCCTCGTCGAGCCAGGGTGCGGACTCCTCGTTGGTTGGCTTCTGAACCGGGGCGTCGACGGGGGCTTCCTCCACGCCACCCGCACTGCAGCGGGCTCGGACCCTGGCGTTGTGGCGTTCGATGATGGCCTTGACCCGGCGCGGATCGTCCTGACTCGGGTTGAAAACGTAGCGTGATGCGTCCGCCTCGGCGCGCTCGGCGCTGTCCGGGTTCACCGCGAGACCCACGATGCCAATGATGAAGCCCGCGCCGGCCGTGATGGCGCCAGCGACGATCTGGGTCGTGTCGTTGTCGGTCTCCGGGTCGCCCTGGGCGTTGGTCTTCTCGCCAAAGCCGGTGATGAACAGCGCCGTACCGGTACCGATCGCCGCCACGCCGAGGCCACCCAGCACCATGGCGATGGTGCGGTCGCGGTCGTGGGGCGCGACTTCTTCGGCTTTCCGCTCGAAGATCGGGTCGTTGTCGAGGCGGGGCCCCAGCTCTGGCAGCTGCTTGGGCTCGCGACCGCCAACGTCGTAGAGCGCCGCGCCGTCGCTCTGGGTCTCGCTGGTCTTCGACTTCTCGAG
>JAGQIY010000661.1 GCA_020430865.1 Myxococcales bacterium | reverse complement strand
GTACGTGTGACGTTCGCCTCGAGGAACTTGCTGCCGGCGTTGGCGAGGCTCGCGTCATCCACGACCCGCAGGCGCTCGGCGTTCTGCGTGTACGAGGTCCAACCGTCCATCTCGCTCTCGAAGTCGGAGTGAAAGATCACATCGGCGTCGTTCTCGATGCCCACGTCGCCAGGGTACTTCCCGCTCAGACCCGCCGTCGCGCCGCTACCGCCCGCGCCGCTACCGCCTGCGCCGTCGCCGCCTGCGCCACTGCCTCCAACGGTCGAGCCTCCCGATCCGGCGGAGCCTCCCGAGGCACCGTTGCCGGAGTTCCCGGCTCCCGACGTGGCACCACTACCTCCGTTCGGGGCTCCGCCATCACCACCCAGGCCACCGCTGGTCCCCCCGGTCGACGCGCCACCGCCTGAATCGGAGCCACACCCAATTACCGCAAGGAAACTCGAGATTCCAACGAACATGCCGATGGTCCGTATGCTCACTTCACACCTTCTTTCATGGGCACGAATCGCGAACGCAGCAGGTTTCGTGCCATTCTCAACCCAGGCGGGTGCAGAAAGACACACTGCGTATCGAAACCGTGTGCCTGCGCAGACCCATGCCAGATCTTGCTCTCGCAAAACCCTCACTTCCATGGGGTTTTGCGAGAGCATATGCGCTCACTCCGCGCGGATCAGCATGCAGCCTGCTGGACGCCGCAGTCTCTCGAGCAGCCTGCTGGTGCCTCAGGGCCACGCCTGCTGGGCGCTAGCCACGAACCGGGTGTTCTCCTCGGAGCGCCTGGTGAACGGCTGGTTCACCGCCGCAGCGGGTGCCGGTGAACCACTGGATCACTCGGGGCGCGGAACTGGCTCGCCCAGCGGGGCGGTCTGGGTGGCACGCCGTGTGCTCACTTGCGCCCCATGCGATGCTGGAGATTGCTGGGATTGATCATGGCCATCGGGGGCTGTTCGAGCTCCCCCGACGCCCCTTCTGCGCACGGCACCGGCGGGAGCGCTGGCTCGTTCAGTTCGGGTGGCACAGCCAACGGGGGCGCGGCCACTGGCACTGGCGGCGACACGAGTGGCGGTACCGGAGGCGCCGCCGGGGAGCACGCCGGAGGTGCTGCGGGCGCGCACGCCGGAGGTGCTGCGGGCGCGCACGCCGGAGGCACAGCAGGAGCGACCTTTCAGCCCTACTTCTTTGACGACTTCGAGGGCTACGAGGATGGGGCTTCGCTCTCGGGGAATCACCCGTTCGACGCGAGCGGCCGCAGCAAGGCAACCTCCGATGAAGCGTTTCGCGGCAGTCAGTCCGCTCGCATGGAAATCCAGGCAGGCGACGGCGGAGGATTCGGAAAGTGGGGTGGCATCGTCCCGATCCAGCCTGCCCTCACCAAGGGGCAAGAGGTCTGGGTGAGATTGCAGGTGCGGTGGCCGAGCGAGTTCCAGTTCACGGCCTCGCCCTGGATGAAGTTCCTGAGACTCCACAGCACCCGGGCTGGCGGCGGCAATGCTGGTTACAACGATCTCTACATCGACCAGGCCGACTCCACGCAGTCCGTGCTGCGCACGATCAAGGAAGCTCACGACGTCTGGGCCGTCTACGACGGGCCCCAGATCCCCAGAGACCAGTGGGAGAGCTACGAGATGTACCTCTTCATCGACGATCAGTCTGTAGAGAGCGGGGGGCAGGGTCGAGTGCGGATCTGGCGTGACGACGCCTTGATCTTCGACCGCACTGACGTGCCGACGATCGTAGAGGCGGCCGGAACCATCGACTACTTCTACCTGTTCACCTACTGGAACAACGAGAAACCACCGAACAACCATTGCTACATCGACGATCTGGTGATCGCGACCAGCGCCAGCCCTCCCCCCAATCGAGACACCTCAGGCCGTGTGTTCATAGGCCCCTGGACGCCTTAGGTAGCCGCAATGCTAGGCTCGCTGCGTGTCCGGCGAAGACGAACCCGTCACCACGAGCAGCCAACGATACGCCCCACCCCTTCCTCGCCGCTCGCGCTTCGAACTCCAGGTGGAGAGCGGTAGAGACGCAGGACGGCACGTTCAGATCGCACCGGCGCTGGGAGCCGTGCTCGTCGGCACGAGCTCGGTATGTCAGCTTCGGCTGACGGATCCGGAGGTCTCTCGCCGTCACCTGCGCCTGGAATGCGAGGGGCCTCGGCTCCGCGTGACCGATCTGGACTCCACCAACGGCACGCGCGTCGATGGGGTGTCGATCAAGGATGCCTGGGCCGTGGCGGGCCAGAGCCTGCTTCTTGGCTCCACGAGTATCCGCGTGGCAACTTCCGATGACGTCGGAGCCGAGCAACCGCCGCAGCCCCGCGATCACTTTGGTGGGTTCCTCGGAGGCTGTGCCGAGCTCCTGCGGCTGTACCCACTGCTGGAGCGCCTCGCCGCGAGCGATGTCTCCATCGTCATCGAGGGCGAGACCGGGACCGGCAAGGAGGTGCTCGCGGAGGCGCTGCACGAACACAGCCCGCGGCGGAACAAACCGTACGTCGTGCTCGATTGCACGACGCTGCCCGCGAACCTAGTCGAGGCCGAGCTCTTCGGTCACGAGCGCGGCGCGTTCACTGGATCAGTCGCCCAACGCAAGGGCGTATTCGAGGAGGCGAACGGCGGCACGTTGTTCATCGATGAGATCGGCGACCTGGACGTGAGCCTGCAGCCGAAGCTCTTGCGCGTGCTCGAGCGTGGAGAGCTCCGTCGCATTGGTGGAAGCCAGCTCATCCGCGTCGACGTGCGGGTGATCGCCGCGACCCGTCGCGATCTGGATCACGCCGTCGAGCAAGGCAGTTTCCGCGACGATCTGTTCCATCGCCTGGCCATCGGACGCGTGAGTCTGCCTCCGCTGCGGAAGCGCCCTGGCGACATCGCGTTGCTGGCCAGGCACTTCTGGAGCGAACTCTCCCCCAACAAGCCCCTTCCGAGCCGCCTGCTCGAGCGCTGGGAGGCCGACGCTTGGCCGGGAAACGCCCGCGAGCTCCGCAACACGATCGCGCGACATGTCGCCACTGGTGGCTTCGAACCGCAGCGTACGAATCTCACGACGGCGCCCAGGACGACCTCCCCGGAGCTGGAAGCCCTCCTCCACGACGCGCTGGCAGACCTCGGCGAGTTACTGTGGACCGATGAGCCGATCCCAGTGGCGAGGGTGAAGCTCCTGGAGAGCTACCAGAAAGCTCGCGTGCGACGCGCGCTACTCGAGAACGCGGGTGGCGTCGACGCAGCGGCGAAATCGCTCGGGATCGGCAAGCGCTACCTGCACATGCTGAAATCGGGACCGCGTAAACGCTGAGAGCAGGCGGTTCCAGGGAACTAGAACGCACCGCGGATCTCGACCCCGCCCCCGATCCACGAGCGCTCGGACGCAGACGCTCCCAGCGCCGCCCGCTCCGTAGGTTCTGATGGCAAGCTGAGCAGGCCCCAGGTCACGCCCCCCAAGGTCAAGACGCCGCCGGTCACGAAGGCGACGTTCGCCAGGGTGGCGTAGGTCCTGGCGCTACGGTTTCGATCCGCAGCGTCGGCCGCGTAATCAGCCTCCTCGGCGTTCGCGTGCAGCGCCGTAGCGCGCAGTCCGAACACGACACCCGCGCCCACGACGATGACCCCGATGGCGGTAAATCCCCAGGGAATCCATCCGAGTCCGGCCCCTGCTTCGGGCTGCGCCGGCTGGCGAGACGTCTCCGCGACTTCGGCCCGACGCCGCAAGGCGTCTCTCTCCCGAAGCTGCTGTCCAAGCACGCCGAGTCGACGCTCGACAGCACCTCGATCCTGGGCGTTCGGGGACAGTTTCAGGTACGCGCGATAGGCGTCCATCGCGCGACGCGTCTCTCCAAGGCCCTCGTAGGCCCGCGCGAGGTTGTACTGGATGGTGGGTGATGCCTCCAGCGCGAATGCCCGTTCCAGGAGCTCCACTGCCTGCTGGAAACGTCCCGCCTCGTAGTGCGCAGCGCTCTCGGTGACCAGCTCCACCGCCCGGTCGTGGTTCAGCGCAGCCGCCTCCGCCGTTGTTCCAGTTCCAGTGTCCGCTGCGAAGAGGGGCTTTCCCATGCCACAAATCAGCAACGGCACCAGCAAGCCACGGAGCGGCCAACGACACCAAGCTGGTTGGGTGTTCGAGACGAGCATGGCTGCAGCGAGGGACGTTAGCATGGGATTCGCGGGGGCCAGAGGCTATCCTCGAACGCTCTTCCCCGCGCCCGCGCACCGTGAACCAACTCGACTCAAGCAGCAACGCTCTCCCTGCCGCGAGCAAGCCCGCCCGACTTGGACGCTATGAGGTCGCGGGCCTGCTGGCGACCGGGGGCATGGCCGAGATCTGGCTGGGGCGCCTGACCGGTCCGTTCGGGTTCGAGCGAGTCGTGGTCTGCAAGCGGATCTTCCCTCACCTCGCCCGACGGGCCGAGTTCGTCAACATGTTCGTGGACGAAGCTCGTATTGCCTCGGGGATCCAGCACCCGAACGTCGTCACCGTGCATGAGTTGGTCCAAGACTCCGGTGAGCTGTTCCTCGTGATGGAGTACCTGGCCGGCGAGAGCCTGGGGGGATTGCTGCGGCGACTGGCCAGCCGAGGCGAACGACTGCCGTCGGCGCTGGCGGCGCACATCGTCGGTGAAGCATGCGCGGGGTTACACGCCGCCCACGAACTCACGGACGAACAGGGCTTCCCTCGCGACCTGGTGCATCGCGACATTTCTCCACAGAATTTATTCATCACGTACTCTGGACAGGTCAAGCTACTGGACTTCGGAATCGCAAAGGCGGCCGACCGCGTGACCGAGACAGAGGCGGGTCAGGTCAAGGGTAAGTTCGCCTACATGTCCCCGGAGCAGTGTCAGGGGAAGTCCCTCGACCGCCGCTCGGACGTCTTCTCGATGGGGATCGTGCTCTGGGAGGCGCTGAGCGGAGGAAGGCTGTTCGCCCGGAGCAGCGAACTCCTGACCTTCCAGGCGATCTGCGACGCCCCCACGCCTCCGCTCCAAGGCGTCGCCGCAGACGACGCAGAGCTCCAGCGTGCGTGCGATCGGGCGCTGGCCAAGCCCAAGCAGATGCGTTTCTCCACGGCACTGGAGCTGAGATCGGCGCTCCAGGGCCACGTCCGCCGTTCGGAGGTCGGAGAGCGGCCCGAGCAAGCGCTCGAGCAGCTCATGCAGCGACTCTTTCCCGAGCGCATCGAGGCCAAGCGCCAACTGCTGCTGGAGCTCAAGGCGGGCTCGCTGCCCGAGCAGATCCCGAGCGCGGAAGTGGACGAAGGCGTGACTCTCCCGACTCTGGGCGACGCGTTGCCCGGGACGACCGGCTCGGGCAGCAGCGTCTCCCGCGTCGACCGTGCCCTCCCCTGGACCCGAGGATTGCTGGTGGGGACCGCGATCGTAGCGCTGATCGCCCTGAGCGCATGGTTCATGACGCGAGAGGGCGGCAAGTCATCGCCGGCGAACATCGCACCTACGTCGAGCCAAACCCCAGCACCCCGGGAGTCGCCGGCGGCGACGGAGAACCCCGGCAAAGTGCATTTCTATGTGGCAACTACGCCCGAGGGGGCGCTGCTCGCTCTCGGTCCAAAGGGAGACTTGCGAACCATCGGGCGCACACCCACCAGCGTCACGCTACCCAGGGCAGATACACCGCTAGTGGTAGAACTGAGCCTCCCGGGCTACCAGACCCATCGGGAGACCCTGATTCCGAACATGAGTCAGCGGTTGGCCATCGCGCTTCAGCGCGAGTCGTCCCCGCAGCGTCCAAGGGTGCGCACCAGCGCACCTTCGGCAGCGAAGCCGGCCAAACCCATGGAGCCAAAACCGATCCCGCGCTTTCGATAGTTCCCGCGCGGAATCACGTTGCACCGTCTCAGCGCGGAATCACCACGGACTCGCAGCCGAAGGCGATGTCCACTTGCCCCTGGACGACCGACTTGACCTTGTTGCAGGTCGCGGGGCAAGCGATCACGCGCGTCGGGTTGTTCGGATCATCGTAGTACCAACCACCGAGGGTCGGATCGCAGCTCGCCTGGTCATTCACCCGGTAGATCGTCTCTTTGCTGCCGTTGTCCTGGTCCGTGAACTCCACGTTGACCCGATTCGCGTCGAATGACTGCCCCTGAGGCGGCGGCGGGATCCCCCACTCGCAGTCGAGGGGCACGGCACCCTGTGAGATCTTGGTCGCGAGCTCGTTGAAGATCTGCTGAAAGGTTTGCTGGCACGCCGCAAGCTGACCAGGTGGACAACTGCAGATGTCCCCGTGAATCCCCCCTGTTGCGTTCACGACGTCCTTGTACACCGTGCCCACTCGCGCCGCGTTCGCGCACTGCGTGAAGGCGTAGATCGCGCTGAATTTCCAAGCTGGCGATCCATCGGGGTTCTTCAGCAGGGAAGGATCGAGGTTCGAGTAGTCGGTGACGAACTGCTGCGGGTTGTTGTCGTACGCCCCCGGGTCACCCGTGCTGCTACCATCGGGTGATGTCGCAGAGTTGTCATCAGTGACTACGACGACGTACTTCAGCGAGTCCGGACGCAGCATGAGTCGGTAGTCGTTGTAGCGAGCGACCAGCTTGCGGAGAGCATCCACGCTATCGATGAACGATTGCTGCACGTGGAGGAAGTTGGGCGCCTTCGAATCCGCGGGGCACTGACCCGAACCCAGCGGCTGAGGCACGCAGATGCCTGGCAGAGGCCAGAAGGGGTACCCTGCCAGCATCACCACGTGGACGTCGACGCCGCTGGCGACGATCTGCGACGAGAAGGCGTTGATGTTCTGCTGCACGGAGTTGGCCTCTTCGACCATGCTTCCAGAGGTGTCGATGGCCCAAATGATGTCCGCGGGCTGGAAGCGCTCCTCCGCCTTCTGAGACACCGCCTCGCACGCCGCGTCCGGATCGAGTCCGCCTCCACCGCCGTTGGCTCCACCGCCGTCCAGCGGAATCCCTGCGCTGCCTCCGTTCCCGCCTCCGTTGCCGCTGCCACCGTTGGCGTTCCCGCCGTTCTCGCTCCCGCCGCTATTGCCTGACCCGCCGCTCGCCCCGCTGCTCGAGCCTCCCGTGGAGACGGTGTTCTGGTTTCCTCCCGAGGCCGAGCACGCCAGCGCCGTGCACAACGCGATCCCGGTCAAGCCCGTCAGACGAAGTCTAGCCACCCGAGTAGCGTAGCCGAACCGTGGGCCGGTACGCACGTACCAAACGACCGACTCGGCCAGAAAACCGCAGAAATCGAGCCAGTTCGCCCCACCGGCAGGTCGGTGGGGCGACAAGGCGCGTGGGCACACCTGGAGCGGCGATGGGTTTGATCGCTGCGGAGAAGGCGGGTCGTCCCGATCAGTCGTGGGCGGGCATCGACCTGACACCGCGGGCATGGGTTCGGGGGAGAGAGGTCGAGTCGTGGTAGTGGGAGTGGCGCTGGGGCTCGCTGGAGTCAGTCGTCACTCCGACACGCGCAGCCGGGCAGCTTGCCGTTCGGCCTCGGCTCGCACTCAATCACCCGGCCTCGCGCATCCAGGGCGATCTGGCAGCAGTCCTCCAGCGTCTGACGCAATAGCTGGCGTCCTCGCTGCACGCGCGACTTCATGCCGGAGTGGGAGAGGCCGAGCAGCTCCGCGGCCTCACGCTGCGTCTTCCCCTCCAGCTCGGTGAGCGTCAAGGCCTCACGATAGGGGGACGGCAGCAGCGCCACGAAGGCTGAGATGTAGCTCGCAACTTCTTGTTCCGCAGGGTAATCGGCATCAACGGACAGCGGCTCCACGCCCTCGGCTCGCGCCAGGGAAGCCAGCGCGGCACGTCGAGCGCTCGCGCGCTGGTGGTCCGCGATCGCGCTCCGTGTCACCCGGTACGCCCAGGGGCCGAACCGGTCATCGTCGCGCAGCTCCGGGAGCGAGCGCTGCATGCGCATCAGCACGTCTTGCAGGACGTCGTCCGCGTCCTCCACGGCGACTCGACGCGCGATGAATGGACGGAGCTTCGTCGTCAACTCTTCCCACGCGCCTTGCATCGCCGAATCGATCACGCTGTCGACCCCCCGCAACAGCTTGGCTCGCAGCAATCGGCTGCGCCAGGTTTGCTTGCCTGGATGCTCGCCGAAGCCACGTATTCCTCGACGCCCGATCCTGGCATCCAGTCCCGGATGAACTCGCGGCTCGCTGGGTTGACGTCTACCCTCACCCCCACGAACCCCGCTTGGGTCAGCATCCGAGTCAGCTCGGACACCGGCGCGGCACCCGCCACGCAGCCCGTGAGCGCAGCCACGTCTCGCGCCAGAACCGGCGGAAGCTCACTCATCAACACGACATCGGAGATCGCGAGGCGGCCGCCAGGCCTCAAGACGCGGAACGCCTCGCGAAACACCGCCGCCTTGTCCGGGCTGAGGTTGATCACGCAGTTCGAGAGGATGACATCAACGCTCGAGTCCTGCACCGGCAGGTGCTCGATCTCCCCAAGTCGGAACTCGACTCGCTGATCCCCCAGATGCTCGGCGTTGGCGCGCGCCTTCGACACCATGTCGGGAGTCATGTCTACACCGATCACCCTTCCGCTTGCGCCCACTTGTTTTGCCGCCAGGAAACAATCGAAGCCCGCTCCGGCCCCGAGATCGAGCACCGTCTCGCCCGCGCGCAGCGACGCTAGCGCCTGGGGGTTTCCGCACCCGAGGCCCAGGTTTGCCCCGTCTGGGACAGCCGCCAGGTCCTCCTCGGAATAGCCAAGGGCCAGACTCGCGGTCGGCGACACCCCACAACACCCGGGCGCGCAGCTCGAAGACGTCCCTCGCGCGACGTTGCCGTACTGCTCTCGAACCACCTGACGAACCCGCTCTTTCGCGTTCTCACTCATCTCTCCGACCTCCTTGTCTGCAAAGACGTGGAACGAGCGCCGGGGACGCAGGAAATCGGTGCCAGTGGCGAGAACCCTCGCCATGAGGCGACGGCGGATGAGCTAGATCGGGGATGGATGAACGCCTGGGGCATCCTGATCTTCTCGCTCACGTACCTGCTGATCTCGGCCGGCAGAGTCAGAGCTCTGGGGTTCGATCGCCCCGCTGGCGCATTGTTTGGTGCGGTGGCCTGCGTGGCGTTCGGCGTGCTGTCCCCGGAGGATGCGCTCGGGGCAGTGGACGGAGACACGTTGTTGCTCCTGTTCGGTGTGATGGGCATGGGCGCATTCCTTGCTCGCGGCGACTTCCTGGAGCGACTCGAGACGCGACTGGTTGGGTGGGTGCGCACCCCCGCGGGTCTACTCGGGGCCGTGGTCTGGAGCGCGGGGCTGCTAGCGCCCCTCATCACCAACGATGCGGCCTGCGTCCTGATGGCACCCAGCGTCGTGCGGTTGGTTCGCAGGCACGAGCTACCGCCGCTTCCCTACTTGCTCGCTCTCGCGACGGCCGCGAACACGGGAAGCGTTGCCACACTGGTCGGTAACCCTCAGAACATGCTGTGCGGCCTGCTGGGTGGCCTCAGCTACCGAGACCACTTGATCCAGCTGGGCCCGGTGGCTTTGATGGGGCTGGCGGTGAATCACGGGCTGCTGCTGGTGTTCTTCCGCAAGACACTACCCAGCACCGCACTGAGCCGCGAACGTCCGCAGACGGTCCGGATCCCCCGCCGAGCGATGCTGACCCTGGCGGTCATCCTGGGCACCGCGGCGGCTTACGCGCTCGGGGCGCACCTCGCCTGGACCGCTGCGGGCGGGTTCGTGCTGTTGCTGCTACTGCAGCGCGTGGACGCTCGTGAACTCTGGCCGCGCATCGACTGGGCCCTGCTGTTGTTCTTCACTGGCCTGTTCGTAGTGGTCGAAGGCTTGGTGAAGAGCGGAGCGCCCGCGTGGCTCTTCGCACACGTGCCCCTCCGCCTTGAAGCCGGGTCCATCGCGAGCGGAGCCCAGCTCTCCGCCGTCTTCCTGATTGGATCCAACATCGTGTCGAACGTGCCGTTCATCTTGCTGGTCAAGGATCAGATCGTTCAGCTTCCCCACCCGACGCTGGCCTGGGAACTGCTGGCCATGGCATCCACCTTCGCTGGGAACCTCACCCTGGTTGGCTCTGCTACCAACCTGATCGTCGCGGAGGCCGGGAGGGAAGTCGGCGGGGTGCGCTTCATCCCCTACCTGCGTGTCGGCCTGCCCATCGCACTTCTCACGACGGCCATCGGCAGCGCCTGGTTGATCGTAGTGCAACCATAGCCCCTGACCTCAGCCACACACGCCGTAGGTCACGCCGTTGACCGTGGGTGAGTCGGTGATCGTGTTGCAGGTCGCGCAGTCGCCGTAGCCGACCCGACACCAGCGCACGCAGTTGCTGCCGTCGCAGTGATACCCTGGCGCGCACGATTCCCCAAGGAAGCAACTCGTCGTGGACGTTCCGCCCGGCACGCAGGTGGTCGCCACGCCACCCGTGGCTGGCTCACAGCCATAGCCCGCCCCGCACCCTGCGGCGGGACTCGTAGGCGAGCACTGCTCCGCGCACACACCGACATCACCAACCGGATTGCCTGAGCTGGTCACCGGCGTGCAGGGCTTGCTGCCGCATGCGCTGGTGCCGACCGTGCACCAGCGCTTGCACAGGTTGTCGACACACCCATAGCCGGCGGCGCAGACCGCTGGGTTGCTCGCGCAGTCGGCCAGGGGACCGCCCGTGCCCGGTGCGCGGCACTCGCCGACAGCGCTCGCGCTGAGATCGCAGGTCTGCCCAGCCGGGCAGCCGCAGTCCCATCCGACGTTGCACGCCCAACCGCTGGGAACCTCACAGCCCCCTGAGCCCCCGTTGCCTCCGCTGGCACCGTTGCCCCCGCTGGCACCGTTGCCTCCGCTGGCACCGTTGCCTCCGCTGGCACCGCTGCCAGCATTGCCGCTCGACCCCCCGCTGCCTGACGAACCGCCATTGGCTCCACTGCCGCCGCTTCCGCCGTTCCCCGCGGATCCACCAGCACCACCATTCGAGGTGGGGGGCGAACAGAAGCCAGTCACGAAGTCGCACAGCATCCCCAGCGGCGTGCACTCCTTGTCGGACTTGCAGCTTGGCGCGCAGACGTTCCGGGAGCAGAACAGGCCCTCCTCACAGTCCGCCTCGCCGACGCACTCCACACACACTCCGAGGTTGGGCTCGCAAACGGTCTTGCCGTCAGCGTGGCCCACACAGTCGAGGCTGTTGATACAGCCCGTCACGGCTCCGGTGCCGCCGTTGCCCCCCGCGCCAGAACCTCCGCTGGAGTCACCGCCAGCGCCGGCGCCGGCGCTGCCTCCGACACCAAGACCACCCGAGTTGGAGCCGCCACAGGCGGCGAGCGCGAGCGCAGTAAAGACGAAACCGAGGCTCATTCGCATTGGAAACATGGCGCGTCTCGTACGCTTCCCCCGCGCCCCTCCTTCCCCACATTGGCAGCACACCGGGGGAGCTGCCAACCACAGCTCGCAACCGCCGCTGCGCCGCCAACGCAACCACTGGAATCTACTCACGTCTCGCCTCGATGGAACACCGCTCTGGAGGCGCGTCTGGGAGCGCGATCACTCGTCCAACAGACTGGATCGGCCCCCTTCAGGCCGCAGCCTCGGGTGGCCCGCTGCGGGCTCGATCACGAGCGACCAGGCCAGCACCCGTTCCAGGAGGGAGTGAGGACGGCGATGGTCGAGACCTTCATCTCACGCGTAGTATCCGTGTGGTACCGCATCTCGAGAGCGCGCTGGCCACGGCCCCGCTGCAGAGCACGGGGTTCGCAGCCACCGGTCGAACTGCTAGGGTGCTCTGCATGGCGCAGTCGCAGTCTGCCTCGCTCCTTGCCGAGACTGACTCGGACTCGACGACTTCGCGGGCACGCACGCTGCGACTCAGCGCCCGGTGGTTGGTGAGCCCCCGCTACGATCTCTGCTTCTTCATTGGCAGCTGCGTGCTGACCTGGCTCTTCCTGGGGCTGTATCACCTGCTGAACGCCTTCGGCCTCGCTCCACGAACGGAGAGCGTGTTGCTGACGTACTTCGTCTTCACGGCGTTCTTCGACCACCCGCACATCTTCCAGACCTTCTCCCGCTCGCACCTCGACCCGGTGGAGCGCAAGCGACACCGATTCGCACACACCTGGGGACTCGGTCTGTTCATAGCAGCCGGCTACGTGCTCGCCGCACTCAAGGTGTTCCCCTACGTCATCGTGTTCGCTGCGGTCTACGGCAGCTGGCACATCATGCGCCAGCACTGGGGGATCTTGCGTGCGTACAAGGCTCTGAACAACGATCGCCAGCGCCTGGATGAACGCCTGGACTTCGCGCTCTTCTGGAGTGGCGCAGCCGCCCTGTACCTACACGACTACACGGGGAATCCGCCACAGACCGTCATCTACGGCAAGCTCGTGGCCCCTTTCCCTTCCTTACCAGCGGCGTTGGGCGACAGCTTGCTGTGGCTCTTCCTTTCCATCTTGGTGGCGTACATCGGCCGTCAGGTTCAGAAAGCATACCGCGGGGAAGCGCTGAACCTGCCCAAGCTGCTGCTACTGATCGCCGCGCTGGGCACCCATGGCCTGGTGTTCTTCGCCACGGCGACGCCATTTCTCGTCGCAGAGGCCCTGGAGACGACCTATCACGACGTGCAGTACCAAGGCTGGATGCGTCACTATCAGACGCGTCGCTTCGCGGCCCACGTTGCCAAGCGCTGGCTCAAGTTCGGACTCCTCTACGGAGTCATCGTCGGCACGTTCGAAGTCATCGCGCTGCTGAATGACGAGCGCTTCGGTTGGCTGTTCATTCCCTTCGGCATGATCGTGCTGTGGCACTACTGGGTCGATGGCAAGATCTGGAAGCTGCGTCAGCAGCCCGAATTGCGCAAGGCCATGCTCGAGCGCTGACGCTCGAGCACGGCTGAAAACAGCTTCAGGCCCTGCGCGTATCGTGCAAGTCGCGCGAAGTCGAAGAGCACTCGAGTCTCGCCAATCGCAGCTTCTATTTAAGATCGTGGAAATGTTGTTCGTCTAAACGGCAAGCAAGACTGGACATCCATCGCGAGCCCAGGAATCATGGTCCGCCATGTCACAGCCCCCTGGTGGATACCCGCCTGGTGGCCCGCCCGGGGGGGCGCCGCCTGGCACAGGTGCGCAACCGCAAGGCGGCGCCGGTCATGCACAGCAGCACCCCGCCCCGCAAGCGCGGTATCCCCAGGCGCAGTACCCCCAGGCGCAGTACCCCCAGGCGCAGTACCCCCAGGCGCAAGTTCCGTCCCCGGGTGGTGCGCAGGCTGAAACCGCGAATCTCAGCGCGCAGCAGCCGACAGCGCCCCAGGGCTACCCTCGACAGCAAGAGACACCGGCCCAGCCCGACCCAGGTTTCCCTGCGGCACTTGAACACGAGGCGCCGGAGCGCCCGCCATACATCGTCGCGCAGCATCGCAGAGCTCGATTCGTCGCGCTCCTGGGACTGCTCACTTTCGCGTTCGGTGTGATCTGCATGTTGACGTCTCTGTACTTCACCTTCGACGCGGGCAAGGCGGTTCGCGGCAGCTTCGGCCCGGAGGGTGGAACCGTTGGTCCCTTCCAGACGACCGAAGACAACCAGGTCCTGGAGATCGACTTCCGCCAGCACATCAACGGCTACGGGTGGGCCTACATCAGTGGGGAGATCGAGGACGCGGAGCAGGAGCCCCTGCTGGGGTTTGGGGGAGAAGCTTGGCACGAGCAAGGCTACGACGACGGGCACTGGGACGAGCGCGAAGAGGAGTTCGAGCTCAAGGTGACGGTCCCGGAGAAGGGCACCTACTACGCCGCCTTCGAGGTGGAGCAACAACCAAACAGCCCCGTCGGTGGTCAGATGGACGTCTCGATCACGCCCAAGGCAGGCAGCGCCGTGCCCCATTTCGCAGCGGGTCTATTCGGCCTGATCCTTGGAGTCGTGCTCGGGGTGGCCGGGTTCATGATGGTACCAGTACAGGTGGAGGTCGAAGATGACTGAGCTCCGACGACGTCGTGTTTCAGTGAGGAATCGGACATGCTGAGAGCAGTTCTGGCGGGAGGTTTCGGGCTACTGCTCGCCGGCGCGTGGGCTGCCTTGATGTTCCCCAGCATGCGCGGCTACGGCTACGCCGGGTACAACGGCTGGCAGAATCATGCCTCCTTCTGGTACTTCGGTGGAACCGACACCTTCCACAGCACGACGGTGCGAGGCGCAGGTCAGCGCAACTCAGGGCGCGGCGGTAAGTAGGGGCTGCCGCGTGAGAGGCCAATGAGCAGCGACGCGGCTAGCCTGACCGAGCCGACTTCCGAAGGCCTCGCGCCCGGAGGGTCGGTCCAGGTCCAGCGCGAACAGCGCACGGCACCGCCGGGGGACCGTGCGCTTGCGCAGCTCGAGGGCCGCCAGCTGGCCGTGCTGGTCTTGGCGGTGTTTGCCGCTGGGCTGTGCTCCATCGTCTATGAGTTGCTGGTTGGCACCGCCTCCTCCTATTTCCTCGGGGATAGCGTTCGCCAGTTCTCCATCACCATCGGGCTGTTCATGGCTTCGATGGGCCTCGGCTCATACCTCTCGCGACACCTCGGAGAACAGGTGCTCAGGAGCTTCGTCTGGGTCGAGATTGCGCTCGGTGTCGTTGGGGGGCTCTGCATCCCGGCGCTCTACGCGACCTACGCCTACACCGACGATCTGTATCAGCCGGTGATGCTCTCGTTCATCGTCGTGATCGGCACGTTGACCGGCCTCGAGATCCCGATCCTGGTCCTGGCGATGCGGCGCTTCTTCAGGTTGAAGGAGAACCTCTCCAACATCCTGTCACTCGACTACTTCGGCGCACTCGCAGCGACACTGCTGTTCCCGTTCGTTCTTCTGCCGACGCTCGGCACCTTCAAGAGCAGCCTGGCGATTGGCGGTCTGAACATCGTCGTGGCGCTGATCGTCCTTCGGTCCTTCAAGGCACAGCTCGAACCCAGCGGGCGTTCGACGGCCTGGCTGGTGGCGTCCCTCGCGCTGCTCGGACAGCTGGTGCTGATGCTGTTCAGCGCCCAGCTGCTGCGAGGGTGGCACGGCGCGATCTACGAGGATCGCGTCCTGCTGATGCGCCAGTCGAAGTACCAGAAGCTGGTACTCACCGAGCACAAGACGGATCTGCGCCTGTTTCTCAACGGGAACCTGCAGTTCTCCTCGCTGGACGAGCATCGCTACCACGAAGCGCTGGTGCAGCCCGCGTTTGCGCTGGCGGCCCGCGGAGAGCACGTCCTGGTGCTCGGCGGCGGAGACGGGCTCGCGGTTCGCGAGCTCCTGAAGCACCCAACCGTTCAGCGGATCACGCTGGTGGATCTGGATCCCGCGGTGACCGAGCTGGCGATGAACCACCATCGACTCAGGCAGCTCAATCAGGGCAGCCTGAGCTCTTCGAAGGTGACCATCCGAAACGAGGACGCTTGGGCCTTCATGGAGCACACCGAGGAACGCTTCGACCTGATCCTGATGGATCTCCCGGACCCCAACGACGTCTCGGTTGCGCGGCTGTACAGCCGAGAGTTCTTTGGCTTGACGAGCCGCCACCTGGCGCGGGACGGCGTCTTTGTCACCCAGTCGACCAGCCCCTTCTTCGCGCCGGAGGCTTTCTGGACCATCGAGCGCAGCGTCGCCGCGACGGGGCTCCAGACCCTGCCCTACCACGCGAACGTACCCTCGTTTGGCGACTGGGGGTTCGTGATGGCTGCGCACTTTCCCCTGGACCCGAAGCGAATCCACATCGACGTCCACACCCGCTACTTGGACGACGCTCTGGTGCCGTCACTGTTCCGTTTCCCCAAGGATGTTCTGCGGCCAGGCATGACGCCGAGCACGCTGGACGAGCCCCGCGTACTCCAGGCGTATCTTCGCGGCTGGAAGCAGTGGGAGTAAGAGAAAACCATGCAAGAGAGCATCGATCTACTCAAGACGACCGCCCTGAACCTGCCACGTGACCTGGCATACGTCGGCCTGATGATCGCGATGCTCTTCGTAGCCCGGTTCTTCAAGGATCTCCTCACCCCCTACAAACTCGACGAGGAACTCACGACGAAGGACAACCTGGCCGTGGGGCTATCTGTCGGCGGCTACTACCTCGGCGTGCTCATCGTCTGCATCGGCCCCTTGAAGACCCCTCCCGCAGACACGATTCAAGTCCCCGTACTGTGGCGAGACCTGCTGGTCACCGGTGGCTACGTTCTGCTCGGCATCGTGCTGCTGAACCTCGCGCGCATCATCGTGGACAAGGCGCTGCTCCGGCGCTTCTCGACGACCAAGGAGATCATCCAGGATGCGAACGCGGGCACGGGCGCGGTCGAGGGTGGAGCGTACGTCGCCAGCGGTCTGGTCGTGGCAGCGGCGCTCTCAGGCCGCGGCGGCGGACCACACACCACGATCGCCTTCGTGCTGCTGGGCATGCTAGCGATGGTGATCTACGGGCACGTCTACATGGCGGTTTGTCGATACGACGTCCACGACGAGATCGAGAAGGACAACGTGGCCGCCGGAGTCGCGCTGGGCCTCAACCTGGTGGCCATGGGCGTGATCCTGGTCGGCGCCATCGGAGGCGATTTCAGGAGCTGGGCCTACGATCTCACTCGCTTCGGAGCCTTCTGGCTGGTCGGGAGCGTACTGCTGGTCGCGCTACGTTTCCTGGTGGATTTCGCGTTGCTGCCGGGTGCGCGAATGGACAAGGAAATCCAGGAAGACCGCAACATCAACGCCGCGTGGATCGAAGGCGCCGTGTTGAGCGGGATCGCCGTGTTGCTGGTGACCATCCTCTAGCGAGACAGCGAACCTTCACGTCGAGTCCCGGCCCCGAATTGGGTATCCTCCGGGGTCGTGGACTATCGGCTCGTTCAGGCCCAGCCGGGGCGCGTGGTGATGCAGCGCACGCGCACGCTGCAGTTCGTTCTCGGTGGCGTGTTGCTCCTGCTCGGCCTACCGGCTCTGGCTCTGGGCGCGTTCCTGGCGCTGGCCGATCCGCTTCTAGGAGCAAAGAGCGCAGGCTTCGGCCTGACATTCACCGGCGCGGGGCTCTTGGTGCTCACGCGGCGAAATGGCCCCGGCGCGTTCGTCTTCGATGATGCGGAGGCCGCGCTCCTCGTCTTTGCGTCGACGACGGCCACGGGTCAGCCAGAGGGGCGCCTCCCCTACTCCGAGATCGAAGGCTTTCGCGTCCGCCGGCAGGTCTCGAGGAGCAGCGAGGGTCGCAGCGTGCACCACGCCCTCGAAGTGGCCAAGCGGGATGGTGTGGCGTGGACCCTCTACACTTCACAGTCCGAGCGCAAGACGCGAAAGCTGCTCGAACGACTGCAAGCGAACTGCAACCCAGCCAGGAGCACGGGTTCCTCACCCGCCCCGGCGGAGAGCGGTACGTTCCAGATCACCCGCGAGCCCGGGCGCACGCTGATCGAGTTTCGCAAACCCTATCGGCTCGTCACGCAGATCACGGCGATGATGACGGTGGGTGGCATCAGCCTGGCGGTGCTCGGGTTTCAGGACCAGATGCCCAGCGCCTTGTTCTACGGCGTGCTCGCCTTCACCGTCTTGGTGCTTGCAGGCGTCCTGATCGGCCTGGTCAACGGCTTGAACAAGCGCGGGTTGATCACGTTGACTCCCGAGCGTTTCCGCTCGGATGAGCGGGGAGGTATCATCAAGAGCTGGTTCGAGGAGCCGCTCGAGAACCTGCACGCGGTCTGCTTCACCTACCATCCGAGTCAAGGACAGCAGTCCGTGATGCTGCTCAACCGACAGCAACACGACACGCTCACTCGCGAAGTCCCCGACGATCCCATGAGCGCCCTCAGCGTCGCCATGGGCATGATCGGCGTACGCAGGATCGAGGTGGGGGAGCTCGGCCTGGCGCAGAAACTCGAGCTCGAGCAGCTGATCCAGAGCGAAGTAGAGCGTGTCAGCGGCAAACGCCTGCTCTAGGTATCGCCCGCGCGCTCCGCCTTGCTCCAAGCTGCCCCGCCCTGCCGTCGCCGTCACGCAGCCTCGATCACCTCCCGCATGCGCCGCGCGCGCACCCAGTGGCCGATGGGAAAGATCAAGCAGCAGGCGAGCACCTGTCCGGCGAGGGCGACTCCCAGCGCGGCCCAGTCCTCTGGCAACAGCTCGGAGCCGTAAGACGCCACCAAGAACACCGCGACCGGGACCAGTCCCAGGACGATCTCGGAGACCCTGCGGGCGGGCTTGAGCGCCCACACGAGCCCCAGCAGCAAAGCAACGCGCAACATCGGAATACCTCTTTCTAGCCGCTGTCTCGCGACTAGCCCAAGGTCGGGTCGCCGAGCGCCCGGTTGCTTGGAAAGTGCGGAGCTACTCCCCCCAGACCCCGAGGACGTTTCCCGAAGGGTCCTCGAACTCGAAGCGACGACCACCAGGAAAGGGATAGATGCGCTTGCGCAACTTGCCGCCGCCAGACTGGACCGCCTTCTGGCTCTGCTCGAGGTCGGCGGAGTACAGGAGCACCAGCGGACCGCCCGGCGTCACATTTTCCACCAGGCAAAGCCCGCCGGCTTCTCGAACCCCACGCGCGCCGTCGCTGAAGCCGACGTAGCTCGGCGCGTACTCCGTGAGCTTCCAACCAAACACTTCGCCATAGAACGCCTTGGCGCGATCCATGTCGGTCACGTAGATCTCCACGTAATCGATCACGTGATGCTTGCCTGCATCCGCCATGTTCCCTCCTGATGGCCTCGGCTTCTAACATGCTCGCGTCCCCGTCCCGAGCCGGCCGCGCACGGCTCCTGACAACGGGGTGTCAGCACGAACGCTAGACCTTGAGCGCTCCGTCTACCTCGGCCAGGCGCATGCGCGCGAGTGCCAGGTTCGAGCGCGAACGCTCCGTCACCAGGTAGATGAAGACCTGGGGCCGATTCTTCACCGGGCGAATGATGTGATACTGGTCCTTCAGCGTGATCAGGATGTCGTCGATCTGATCACCCAGACCCAGGGCGTCCATCGCCTTGCGCTTGCAACGGACCACGTCGGTGTTCATCGCGCTCGCGAGCTCCAGGTTGTAGTTCGCGCCGCCTTCCATCCCGAGCACCATGCCGGAGTCGGAGTCGACGAGGGAAGCGCCGACGAAGCCATCGAGGTTGTTGAGCTGCTGGAGGGATTCAGAGATGTTCGACATTGGAGTTCCTTGTTGGGGGTTCTGCGTATCCGTATGCGAAGGCTTGGAGGCGGCCGAGGTCTCCCGCGTCCCGGGGGCCGCGACCGGTAGGCTCCAGGGCGCGGCTTCGGTCAGCGCGATTGCGTCCGCCTCGAGTAGTCGGGTCAAGCAGCGGTAGGTCTCGAAGCGCCCGAGGCGTGAGCTCTGGAGGATGTCCTCGATCGACGCGATGCCGTCGACGAGCTCGAAGATCTCGCTCTCCGGCTCGGTCGACGGTGCGTTGCTCTCCACGCGTATCGGAACCTGCTCCAGATCCCCCAGTCGCCGAACGTAGTCCAGCAGCAGACGATCCTTCAGCAGGCGGATGCCTCGCGAGATCGACGCATCCCCAGGGAACTGAAATCGGGCTCGGAGCAGCAACTCCAGCGCTTCTTCGTAGCGCTTACCCTCGAGCAGTCGCTCGAGCTCGCCCATTCTGGCAGCCT
>JAGQIY010000660.1 GCA_020430865.1 Myxococcales bacterium | reverse complement strand
TTAGTTTCTAGGGCAACTGTGCAAGGCTTCAATGAGGACGCGCTTTTTAGGGCGCGTAGATGACGCCGACCTCAGCGGCGCGGACCTCAGTGGCGCGGCTTCAATGAGGACGCGCTTTTTAGGGCGCGTAGATGGCTCCGGCCGAAAGTAGATGAATTCCGGGAGGTTAGCCAGTGGGATACGAGCGCCTGGGTGAGCGAGGTGGTCTCGGACGCGGTTGGTGCCTCTGATTCTATGAGTAAGCGCATGAAATTGCCAAGGATCGAGTGAGGTCCGTCCGGCGGTGAGCGCTTCGCCGCTCGATCCGCCGGACGAACGTGATGCCGGAGGGACTGGAGGCATTCTAGACGATTCGCGCGCGCACGGGCGGCTCCAGGGGGCGGCCGATGGTGGTGACACGTCGATCCGCGCGACCGTCCGCTGGGCCGAGGTCGACGATGAGCGCCTGGTCGTCGCGTTGGTGAACAATGGCATGGATAGCGGTGCGTAGTTGGACAAGCTCGCGGGCGTTGAGGTCGCAGAGAAAGACTGAGTACTGAACTCGATCGCCGTAGCCTTCCATGGACTTGGCGAGGCGCGTTCGACGCTTGTCCTCGGTAATGTCGTAGCTTACCAAATAGCGGTTGCGGGGCATACAGTCAGGCGTGGTCTTGAGGGGTTGCGATGCAGCGTGCGAGCTCAGCGGGTGACGATCGGGATGTACTCCGGGAGGCTCCCGCGAAGGACTCGCGCGAGCATGATAGCCTGTACGGCGATCACCCGGCGCCAACTTAGCCGGTAGTCGAACACTGGGTGAGTGACGAGCTGATCCATGCGCGCCTCGTAGGTGCGGAGGAAGGCCTTGCGGCCGGCCGAGGTGAGCGCGCAGCCAGCGCCACCCACGACGAAGCTTCGTCGGTCGACGGCTCCCGTATTGATCGCGCGGATGACGGCGGAGTCGACGATAAGCGCGCGAAATTCTTCCATGAGATCGAGCGCGAGCGCAGGTCTGCCGTGACGCGGGACGTGATACAAGCCCCAGTAGGGGTCGAGACCCGCGGCGAGGAGCGCGACCGTCGCCTCCTTGGCGAGGAGCGCGTAGCCAAAGGAGAGCAGCGCGTTCACCGGGTCGCGTGGAGGGCGACGGTTGCGCCCGTCGAAGTCAAAGCGCGGCATGGTCCCGTTGGCTTCGCCGTCGTCTGGCGGGTGGAGCATGTCCTGAAACGACCCAAAGTAGAGCGCTGCCGCCTGACCCTCCAGGCCCCGCAGCGTGTCGACGTCAGCGGCGTCGTCGATCGCGTCTATCGCCCGGCGCAGGTCGCCGAGGACGGCTGCGCCGCTGGTGCCGTTGCGGCGCAGGAGGGTGCGCTGATTGGTCGCCTTGCCGCGCACACACGCACTCGCAAAGCGTAGGCAAAACGCTGCGTTGCCGGCTCGCTCGAACTGAGCGGCGCGGTCGAAAGCGTTCCGTAAGCCGATGCCGCGCGTCGTTCCATAGAACCAGTGACCCATCGAGAGGTGAACCGTCGGGATTTCAGCGTTGCACAGCAGGTTGATCGCCGCCGGGGTGACGCTGACCGAGCCGCAGAGCACGAGCTGGCTCACGTCGATGAGCCGCACTTTCGCGAGGATTTCTTTCTTGCGACGCACGACGAGGGAGTCACCCTGCTTCCCAACCTTCGCGCCCTGCTCTTGCACATAGAGGGGCAGCGCGTCGTCTCGTGCCGGGACGAGACGACGGAGCGGCGTGGCGTCGTCAGACGCCTGGTCGGAGGGGCCCGCCGCCCGATCGAGCAGCGCGTTCGTCTCGTCGGGCAAGCAGATGCCGACCAAAGAGCAGCCCGGGCACTTGGGGCTGTCACGCAGCGGCGGCGGCGGGGCTGCGAGGGCGAGGACGGCTCGGGCGCGTTCAACCGCGTGCTCGACCTCGGCGAGGAGCGCGTCGTCAACGGGCACCAGCACACGGCGCTTCGATGCGGCGTAGTAGACGACGGCGGAAGTACACTCATAGCCGTTATGTCGAAGGAGAAGGGCCTGCAACCCCGCCTGCACCCGTTCCGGCGGCCATGTGTGAAGCGGCGGCTCGGGCGCCGAACCTCGCTTGTATTCGATAGGCACGGCGACGTGGCCGTCGGCTGATAGCTCAACCAGGTCGAGACGCGCCCGCACGCGCAGTGACGGGCTCTCGAGGTCGACGGTACGCACAACCGCGGGCGCATCCGAGCGTGTGTCCTCGCCCTCGGGAACGGCGCCATCGCCGGAGTCAACTCGTCGGTGGACCCAGGCGCCCTCTGCGGTCGCGGCGTTGTCGCCCCACCGGCCCTCGACGTACATGAGGTGAAGGCGGCGCTCACAGTACGCCTGCTGCGCCACCATGTCCCCCGTGACCACGCCCTGCTCTGCCGCGAGGCTTCGCCCGCGGTGGCTCTCCGGCGTAGCCACGGTCTACCTCGCCACCGCAGGGGCAAAGTACTTTCGCTTGCCCGTGGGGTTGACGACCGTCGACTCGAACGCAGCCGCGATCCCGCGCGCGAGCCACTCGGCGCGGTCGTCCGAAGTGTGGGCCAGCAGCGCACGCGCGAGCGTCAAATCAAGCGGGGGCGACCACAGGACCCACTGAAACGCACGCGACCGAACGCCTACGGCCAAGAGCGCAGTCGACCTCGCGTTCGGAAAGACAGTGCAAACGCCGAGGCCGAGATACGCCAACGCGTTCGCCACGACATCGGTGCGCGGTGTCTTGTCCTCGTCGGGAGCGCTGGCTTGGTATGCGTGCATGCGCAGATCGTTCGGCTCCCAATTGAGCGAGGTCACTCTCTTCGTAGCGCGGCCACCATCGAGCAAGAACCCGCGCACCAGCCCCTTGTCGAGCGCAGATACAAGCCCGCGAAAGTCCTTGAGGAGACACTGACCACTCGCTCCATTGCTGAAGCTAAACGGTGTCGGCTCGATCAAGCCGCCGTCACTCTCTACGAGGTCGCTTCCGAGCGCGGAGAGCTGACGTAAGACCCCGCGACTCACGTCGCCAGATCGCTCGGCCCGGTCGACCGCGCGCCGAAACACCTCGGGCCGCATCGCGATGATGTCGCCAAAGTGGGCCGGCCCCGCGCCGAGCCCGTCGCAAAGCGCGTCGACCGCGAGGTCGTAGCTCGTCTCGCTGTGCCTCAGGCTCTCGCGATCGTCACGAGTCGTCTCGGCGAGGCGCTGTGGATCGAAGTCAGGCCGCTTTGCATGGCGTTTGCGAGTCTCTGCGATCGCTCTCCGGCGCTTCTTGATCTCTGCCGACGCGTCTCTGATCTCTCGCTGCGCTGTCTTGACCGCATCTGCGTCCTGCACTCGGCCCGCACGTTCGAGGTGCGCCGTGACCGTCTCGACGAACGCCTCCGCGTCTAGGTCGCAACGGAGGACGCCGGCCCACTGGCCGCGCTCATAGGCCCACGAGAGCGCCGGGCGGTTGGGCGCAGCTCGGTCGGCGGCGTCGTCATCGAGAAGCGCCAGTATGCCAAGCCCGGCGAGGAAGTAGAGCGGGTTCGCGCCGTCGAGAGCGCGAATCGTGTGGACGTGGGGACGCTCGGTCATCGGTCGTAATCCTCACTCGCGCGATGGTCGGCGAGGCGTAGACACGCCTCGAGATAGGCAAGCCCCCACCAGCCGTAGCGGCGCACCAGCCGGAAGAAGCGCTGCGCGACGCCGCTCGACAGGTGCTCGAGCCCTGTGAGGCTGCTCGCCGAGAGCGCGTGCCCGTCATGCACGTACGAGACGTCGAGTGGGCTCTCGTCGAACACGACCGGCGCGAAGGGTCGGCACCAGCCGTGGTGGCTGGCGACGAGGTGCAGCACGAGGTCGCGATCAGTCGCGCCCGCGAGGAGGCTTGGGTCGCTCTCCGCGAGCCGCACGGAGAGCAGCTCGTGTCGAGCGCCCTCCGGATACCCACCGCGGGCACGCCCACGCGCGGCGACCCCGCGGAGCGCGACGGGGGACTTGGCGAGGGGCTCGTCTGCCGCCAACGCGGCCAGCAGGTCACCTCCGCGGAGCATGGCCTGAAACCGCGGGTCCGCCTTACCGAGGTCATGCAGCCGTCCCGCGAGCTCAAGATCTGCGACGAGCTCCTTCGCGAGGCGCATGCTACCGGCGAACGCGCCAGCACGCTCCCCCACGTCGCGCAGGTGTTGCGGTAGCGTGACCTGCGCCGGCGCGGCGGAAGAGGAGTCGTCCTCGTCGGTGAAGTCGCGCGCGCACGAAGCCCAGCCGGCGCGACCCGTCACGACCCAACCGACGCCCGACGGATGAGCGCGCGCGACGCGCGCGCGGCGCGGGAGCGCGACGATGGCGCGGGCGGTGTCTCGCTGGGCCGCAAGGACATCGTCGGCGGGTGGCTCACCGACGAGGGCATCGAGGGCCGCGGCGAGAAGCACATCAGCGTCCTCCGGCGGGTCGTCCGCCCGAACGGCGGCGGCAGCACGGACCGCCTCAAGAACGGCGAGCGGACCCTCTAAGGCCGTCTCCGCGAGGAACGCCGGGTGCAGGCGGAGCACCGGCGCACGGCGCGCCTCTGCGCGCACCTGTTCGGCAATGTCCGAAACTGGAGCATCGCTCGTCGGCGCCCAGCCCCATGCGTCGCACCCGCCTCGCTCGCACGGGACCACGACGGTAGCGCCTGGGCGTACATTCATGGAGTCGAAGCAGACCTCGCTAGTGTCGGGGTTACGCCAAACGAGAAACGGCGCAGTCGCTGTGTCGGTGTTTGCGCTGTTGGTCCCGTGACGCTGGGTCAGGGGGTCGACGTCTGCGAACGACGAGGGCTTGGCGTCGGTGAGCCACTCGCGGCAGGCGTATACCGGGACCGGGAGCGCTTCGCCGCTCACCGGGGGGCACGCGGCAACAGTCGCTGCCCAGGTCTCCGGCCGCTCTGGGTCGAGATCGGCCCGCCACACGATACGGACGTCCGCCGTCGCGTCGGCGCGGCCGTGTAGAAAGGGCGCGGGGGGCGGGCTTGGCTCCGGCGTCGGCCCGGTCTGCGCCCACAACTCGACGTACTCCGCGAAGAGGTGAGGCGCATGGCGGGCGGGAGCTTCGAGCCCCTCAGGAAGCGAAGCGCGGTGCGCCTCCTCGAACGCCTGGATGCCCAGATCGAGGGCCGGCTGGTCGAGGGCCCAGCGCAAGGTCCGTGCGAGCGCCTCACCGTAGATTGGGTCGTCTGGTGGCTCCGTCGTGCCATCCCAATGCTGTTCGAGGCGCCCTACGATCGTGCATCGCGCCGGAGCTCCCGCGCCCGAGTCACCGAGGCGGTCGAGGCGCCCCGCACGCTGGCGCAACGCGTCGAGCGGGCACGCCTCCGTCACGAGCGCGTCGACGTCGAGGTCTGCGCCGACCTCGACGCACTGCGTCGCGACGATGAGGAGCGGACGTTGGGCCGCGGCGGAATTCGATGAGTGTTCGCGCGTGGCTGTCGTTCGCCCTCTGCCGGCTCGAACCCGCTCCAAGGGCTCAGCGAGCCGCCGGTCGCGATCGTACGGGCGGACCCGTCCCGTCAGCAGGAGAAGGTCCGCGTCGAACGAGGCGTGCTTTCCGCGCCTACGCTTGTCCAGCGCCTCGAAGATGGCCCGCGCCGTCTGGACGCGGTTTACCACCGCCATCGAGACCCGACCGGCGGTCGCTGCCGAAGGCGACTCCGGCGCGCCCTCGAGCTCGCCGAGCAGCGCTTCGACCACCGTCTTGATGAACGGCTTCTCACCCTTTCCCGGCGCGGTCACGACGTGCACCGGCTTCGGCGCGTCGAGGCGGCGACGGAGCACGGGATGGGTGCGGTCTGCTTCGTCGAGGACGAACGGCGCATGTCCACCTCGCGGTGTCGCCGTCATCGCGACGAAACCCCATGGAGCGTCGACGGGCTGCTCGGCCACGGCTCGATAGCGGTCGACGGCCGCGAGCGTCTGCATGAACGGCTCGCTGCAGTGCGCCTCGTCTAGAACGATCAGCGCGTCGTTGCCGAGCAGGCCGGCGTGGATCGGCGCCATTCGCGGCGAGACGCCGTACCCACGGAACAAGAGCCGTGAGCCCACCTGGTCTACCGTCGAGCAGAGAATGACTGGCTGAGAGGGCGTGCGCGCCCATCGGTCCTCGCGGTACATGCCGCCTCGAAGGCGGGCGATTCGAAGCGGCTCTTCTCCGTCGTACCGGCGGAGCGCAGCCGCGACGGACGCGAGCGGTCCCTCGTCCTCCGGACGAGCGGAGGTGATGGCCTTGCGGATCTTTTTGGCGCGCTCGAACGCGCCGTCCACGACGATGCGTCGGTCGACGACCAGCGCGATACGCAGCGGGGACCGGCGCTCCCCGTGGGGACGGTCCGCCTCGCACGCGAGCGCGAACACGGCCACGTCCAGCACCGCGGTCTTTCCGCTCGCCGTCGGCAGCGCAAGGGTCTTCGGCCATCCATGGTCAAGGACGTGCCCCAGTAGACGTTGCTGCCAGGGAAAGGGGCCGTGTCCATGCACCGCGCGCATGAAGCCGTCGAAGTCGTCGCGGGTGGGTATCATTAGGCTCACCCCTCTGCACGAGAACGAAGGGGTCGGAACACCCCGTAGCCGCGAAAGCGTCCTGCACCGAGGAGGAGCGGACCGCGGACTGGCTCCGCGAAGCGAATCGTTACGTGGGCCAGGCGGCGGCGGCTGCCCGCCTTCGTTCGTAGCGGCGCGTATTGGCGTGCGTGGGGCGCCCCGGAGAAGCGCGATGCGCCGAGCAAGGCGACCTCGACCGGGCGGGGTAGCCCTTGGCGCTCGCAGGCGCCTGCGAGGTCGTCCCGCAAGAAGGCGTCAGGATCGGCGCAGCGGCGGGGTGGGTGTCGGTCCGGCGCGAGTGGGGTGACCGTCGCCCACGCGTCCGAGGGAGCAGTCCACGTGCTCGGTCGGGTGGCACGGGGCGGGTTGTCGCGATCCTCGGCCATCAAGGTCACGACGCGGTGCGCGCCAAGGCTCAGCTCCACAGTGCGCGTGCCCTCAGAGAGCACCCTGGCGAGCGCGTAGAGCACCGCAAGCCGCTGGTGCTCCGAGGCGTCGTTGGGGAAGGCGAGCGCGACGCCCATGAGATGCCCGTCGGCGTGCGGGTGTCCGACGAACGGCAGCGGCGCAAGCGCGACGTGCCCGGCCCGACTTGCGGCGCCGTCCGCCTCGTGGCCACTGATGAGCCGCATGGCCTCGGCGTCCATCCGTGAGTCGCGAGCAACTGCGATGAGGCGCCGGCGCAGTGCATCGACCACCGCGGGCCCGTGGCTCACAGAGGTGCGGGCGTGAGCTTGCGTTCGCAGGATGAAGAGCTCCGGCGAAAACCGCCCGCCCGGCGTCTCATCATCCACCACGGCGGAATAGCCGCGTTGCCGGGCAAGGCGAGGCCGAGCATCGGCGTCCGTGCCGTTGTAGTCCTCGCGTAGCGCGGCGAGACGTCCCGGTTCGGCCACGCGAAGGTGCTCGTCGGGTGTCTCGGTCGTACCGCTAGGACGCCAGCGGTGTCCGGATGCGGACGCTGTGTCGTCCAGCCAGGCCCTGATGAACGAGCGCGAAGTACCGACGTAGGTGACCTCGCTCACTAACCGGAGGAGCGCGTCTCGGTATGGCCCTGGGTCTGCATCGGGCCACACCAACGCGCACGTCGCGGTACCCGTTAGGACGCTCGGAAACGTGCGCCGCTTCAGCGGACGCCCGAAGAAGGCGGCGTCGTCCCGCTGCTTCTTGTCCGACGCCACTTCGTTCGGGATGACGTAGGTCCCGGGTGCGCTGCCCCGCACGGTCGAGGTCGATGGCGCAGCGTCCAACGAGTCTGACTCAGGGGCTGCGAGCGGCGGCGCGTAGACGTCTGGCGGGCCGAGCCGTTCGAGCCACTCGAGCGCGGCGCGCTCGGCTTCGTCCTCACCTCGCTCGCCCCAAGCCGCGACTAGGGCGGAGAAGACGCGGTCCGGATGGGGAGGCCACTCGGGCTCCTGCCGCGACGAGGCTCGCGCCGCCCAGCTCCGCTCGGTCAGATACTGCCACTCGATGGCGAACGCCATCTCAGGCCTCCGGCGCGGACTGCTCAGACTTCTCGCGGCTGCGCTTCACCAGCTCCGCCAGGTTCTTGCCAGGCGTCAGGGTGAGCCCTTCGCTCCGCCACGGAAGGTCTACCTGCTTCGCGGATTCGACCGCGTCGTTGAGCAGCTCGACCGCGCTCTCGGCGGTCACGTCGAAGGTCGAGGTGGCACCATTTGCGGCGACGAGCTCGAAGGAGGCAGCGGTCGGAGACTCAGGGACCAACAAGCAGCGAGAGCGGAGGTCGAGACCACGCTCGACGGCCAGCGCGGCACCGCACAACCCGAGCGCCGCGAGCGCTACCCGAGCGGCTTCGTCCGACGCGCGGGTCGCTTCGTCCCCGAGCGGAAAGCGGAGGCGCCGCAGGCTCGTCAGGGAGATGACGACGCTCTGACGGGCGTACCGAAACGTCACCCCGCCGTGATTCGGTTGCCCCGGCTTTCCAAGAGAAGGTGTGACGTTGCCGTGGTTGGCCTCCGACGGCTTGCCATCCTTGCCGAGCTTCACCGGCTTCTTCTTGTCGTGTTCTGCCTCGTTAGGGTCGAGGGTCCAGCCCCCGCCGTACGCCTTGAAGAGTGGCGCGTCGATGATCTCGATACCGAGCGGGTCGATCCGGCTCGACGGGCGAACACCCGGCTCCGCGTCGACCGCGAAGACCTCGCCGACGAGCGAGCGAGCAAACTTCGCCCCGAGCCCGCCGCGCGGTCCGGTAGAGTCCCAGACGCCAAACACCAACGCGGTCGGGCACCAAGCGAGGAGTCCGGTCGCGTTCGCGACCGTCGCGGAGTCCAGCACCTTGCCGACATCGGTCTCGCGAAACTTCGTCCCGTTCGATTCGGAGTCGCGGAGGATGGCATCCGCGATGCGATTCGGGGCCTCGAGGCTCGTGACGGAGCCGACCTCGGACATGCCAGCCGCCGCGAAATCGACCTCGATGACAGGGATGCCAATCCGACCTTCGCGGTGCGCGTCGAGGAGCGCGAGCTCCATGCGGTTGGCCTGACTCTGAACAGAGTCGAGCAACACGCAGGGGAGGCGCTCGCCATCGATGACGCGCTGCTCAACGGCGTACTGTCCGCCCTCGTACGTCGGAGGGAAGACCTTGGAGCCCGGACCGGCGGCGGGCTGCAGCGTGGCGTTGTATCGGATGGCGGCGCCGGTGAGGCACGCGTCGCGAAGTTCGTCGAGCGTTATGGTTGGCATTGTTGGAACCTGCTTTGGTGTACGAACACGTCTCGAATTCGACTGTCGGAGTACACTACCCGTACGCGCAATACCAGGGTGAACGCCGATCTCTGACGAGTTATGTCGCGATGCACTGGGTCGCATGATCCACGCGGTTTGGGGCATGCTCGCGACCCGCGGCGCAGAGGCGGTGCTCGACGACGGCGCGGCTCGGCGCTGCGCGGACGAGCTAAAGGTGCCCGTTCGCGGAACGCTCGGGTTGGTGTTGTTCGCAAGGGCGCAGGGATGCCTCCCGCGGGCACGCCCGGTGGTAGAGGCGTTGGTCGACGCGGGCATGTACCTGCGCACTGACTTGGTGGACAAGGCACTCGCGCTCGTGGGCGAGGAGCGCGCGGCGGGCGGAGTCGCGATCGCGTCTGGGCCGGCGACGCCGGCGGCGTCAAAGCCAGCTCTCGGGGTGTGTACCGGCTTGGGTCGCTCGCCCCCTCCCGACCCAGACCTCGTGACGGGCACCCACCGACCGCTGGGCGACTTTCCGGCGTCCGCGCTCTCGGGGTACGCGCGCGAGACGGTGGCCTCTCGAGCCGCGCGGATGCAGCCCCCGGCCGAGTTCGAGTATCATGACGCCGAAGCTGTCCGGCGATGGCGGCGCTGTTCGAGCCATCGGGTCGCTGCCGCTTTCTGGAGGTCGCTTGCCGTACGGTGGAGGGTGGTCGCAGCGGATTTGAGCGACGCCGTGTGGGGCTT
>JAGQIY010000659.1 GCA_020430865.1 Myxococcales bacterium | reverse complement strand
CCAGCACCGGGCGATGCACGGTTTGAGTCAGCGTGCAGGTGGTACGCAGCGCGCCCCCCTCGTAGGCGTAGGCGATCACGCTGTAGTGACCGGGGTCGCTGAAGCGATGGCTGGCGGATTTGCTCGCGGAGGGAGCCGTGACGCCGCTGCCATCACCGAAATCCCAGGCGAAGCTGTCGCCCAGCGCGTCGAGCTGGAAGTCCGTATCCGCGCCGAGCTCCGTCGGCCCCCCCGCGCTCAGCTTGCAGCCGGGGTTCTCCGTGAGTTTTCCTGTGGAAAAAATTGCAACCACCGGCTCCGCGATGGGGTTCCCGGCGACGTCCCGTACGCCGCCTGCAGGCACCTCGATCTCGTAGGTCGTGTCGGGGGTGAGGGGCTGCTTTGGGCCGAAATTCAGGACGCCGGCTTGATAGCTGAAGTAGCCGGGCACGGCCGCGCCACCCGCGACTCGCAGCTTCACCGTCGTCTCGTCGACGCTCTGGAAGTCGATGGCGTCGCTGAAGGTCATGCCCACGCGCAGGTCGAGAGATTGCCCCACGGCGCCGTTCGCCGGGCTCAAGAAGTTGACCCTGGGCGGCGTGGTGTCTGGCGCGGTGTCGTGAGGGATGATGAACGAGCCGTTGCCGTGATCGTCGCTGACGATGGTGAGGTTGCCGAACGTGGTGGCGAAGTCCTCGTCGCGCCCGTCGACTCCGCTGGTCGCGTCGAGCAGGATCTTCGGATCCTTCGGGTCGTTGAAGTCGACCACCACGAAATGCTGCGATTCGCCAGCGTGCACCTTGCCGTCCTGGACGCTGAGGTAGCCTCCGCGGTCGCTCACCTCCGGAGAGATCGCGTAGTCGAGGATCTTGAGTGGATCGCGGACGTCGTGGACGGTGACGTGGTTCTGGGTGCCCGCCCCGTAGAGGAAGCCGCCGTTGAAGAGCCCGGAGTAGATCGAGTCTTGATTGCGCCGTGTGGCGAGCAGCAGCGGCTGCTCCGGGTGCGCGATGTCCAGCGTCGAGTAGCCTGGCTGGTCCATGCCGGTGATCGTCAGCAGGTTCCCCGCGGCATAGACCGGGCCCGTCTTGAAGTCGCCGAGGAGCGTCGGCGGGATGGGGTTCGGCAGCTCGCCCCGATCGACCAAGAACGGTTGAGTCGGGTCGTGGATGTCCACGATGTACAGGCCGTTGCTGCTTCCGCCGAGGTACAGATACGGCCACTGCGGGAAGACGAACCACGCGCCGGTGCCGTAGTCCGAGTCGGTGATCCCCGGGAGCTCGAGGTAGGTGACCCGCGAAGGCGCCGTCACGTCGGTGAAGTCCCAGACCTGCAGACCGAAGCTCGCCTGCATGAAGAACAGGTCGCGACCCTCGTAGCGCACGACGCCGAAGCCGTGAGCCTCGCGGATGTCTTCCGTCTCCTCGTCGTCCTTCGCGAACACCAGCTTGGGCGCCCGGGGGTCGGAGATGTCGAAGAACGCAAAGCCGCCATCGCCCTTGCCCGAGTCGCGGCTGAAGATCACGGTGACGTAGCCGCGGTGGAGCATCAGGTTGCCGTGCCCACGAGGCGCGCCCAGGCTCGAGTCGATGCGCGAGAGCACCGTGCCCACCTCGCCGGGAGAGTAGGTCAGGTTCGGGATCCCTTGCGCGGCCAGGGGCGCGCTGGCGAGTGCCACGCCGAGGGCGCTGAGGGCGCCGACGCGGCGGGTCATGGAGCGGAGAGTGCGTGAGGGAGCCACGGCCGAAAAACTACCAGTCTTGCCACCAAACGGACAGTTGGTCGGTGTGTTTTCGATTGCCGCGCTCCGGGGGGTCTCAGTAGCTTCACCCGCCATGCGGTTGGTGCTGGAAGGAGGCGGGGTGCGCGCGGCCTACGCCGCGGGCTTGCTGCAGGAACTCGAGCGAGCCGCGGTGCCCGTGGACGCCGTGATTGGCTCCTCATCGGGGGCCATCAACGCTGCGTTCTTCGCCGCCCACCAGATGGACACCTGCGTGGACCTGTGGACCGATCACGTGCCGAGCTCGCGCTTCATCAGCTGGCGGCGCCAGTTCACGCCCTGGGGGCCGCCGGGGCTCGGCGTGGACGACATGCTCGACAACGTGATCATGCCGAGCAAGCTGCTCGACCTCGAGCGCGCGACCCAGGGCGACCCGGCGCTGTTCCTCACGGTAACGGACGTCGCCGACGCCCGCATGCGTCTGGTGCGCCCCCAGGAAGACACCCTGGTGGAGTGGCTGCGCGCGGCGCTCGCGCTGCCCGTGGGTTACAACCGCATCGTCGAGGTGGAGGGCCGCGGCTACATCGACGGCGGCGTGAGCTGTCCCGCTTGCTTCGAGGAACCCATCGACGTGGACGTCAACGGCCCGGTGGTCGTGGTGCTCACTCGCCCCATGCAAACCTCCAAGCCGCCGCCCGTGCTGTGGGAGCGGCTCGCGGTGCGGCTGATCGTGCCCGAGTCGATCCGCGACCTCTCGCTGAACCAGCACCACCTGCACAACGGTGTGATGCGTCGCTTGCGGGAGGCCGTGGACGCCGGCGAAGTCATCCTGGTGGATCCGCCGAAAGGCATGCCCCTGTCGCGACTCACGCGTGATCCAGGGAAGGTGCGCGAAGGCGTGGCGATGGGACGCGACCGCGCCCGCTGGCTGATGGATCAGCTCGGCTAGTCTCGCTGCGCGGTCGGGCAGACTGCACTGCGCCGGGGAACTCCGCGATCCGGGAGGGCCCTCAGTGAGCCGCGAGGAAACGCTCGAGCTCGGCGTTGATCAGCTCGGGCTCCTCGACGGTGCTCGTGTGTCCGCCCCGGGGGAGCAGCACGAACTCGGAGCCCGCGATGCCAGCGTGGAGGCGCTCGGCGCGCTCCCGCACGATGGCGCGGTCCTCCGCGCCGTGGACGATCAACGTCGGCACCTCGATCTTCGAGAGATCCTGGGAGAAGTCCCCCCTGGAGATCACCCCGTTCACGGCCTTGTAGATGCTGCGGCGGTTGCTCTTGAGCTGGCGGGTCCAGTGGGCGCGCAGCTGCTTGCGCTCTGGATCCTGGAGGAAACTGTCACCGAACATGATGGGCATGACCTGGCCCGCCAGCAGGCCGAGTCCGCCGTAGCGCGCCACGGTGTTGAGCGCCGTGTACTTCGGCAGGTTGGCCTTGGGCTCGGGATCGGCGGCGGTCTCCAGCAACACCAGCGAACGCAACAGATCCGGGCGCCGCGCGGCGATGCGCTGGCCGACGAAGCCGCCCATGGACAGGCCGACGAAGTGACAGGGGCCAAGCTCCAAGGCCTCGAGCAACGCGACGGCATCCAGGTACACCTGCTCGATGCTGATGCCGTGGCCGCCCAGAATGTCGCCGCGCGGGCTCTCGCTGCGACCCTGGCCGCGATGGTCATAGGCGATGCAACGATAGCGACCCGCCAGGGCATTGATCTGCGCGGCGTACATCCGCGCCGACCACAGCAGGCCATGGGAGAAGACGACGGGCACGCCGCGCCCGGTGTCCTGAACGTACAGCTCGCAACCGTTGATGCGCATGGGCTCCTGTATATCGGTTCCGCCGCGTAGCAGCGAGGGTGCGGCGCTTGACGGCGCGTCAAGCGGGGGGAGCGGCGAGCCGGCGCTCGAGGGCCGCGTCGAAGCGCTGGTCGAAGGCGATGAATAGCGCCTGGAGCTCGTCGCCTTGCAGGGCGCGGTCGAGCTCGGCGACGTCGGCGTCGAGCTCCGGCTCGGACTCGAGCAGGCTCTCCGGTGCTTCGACGTCGCGGTCCTGGCGGCGCACCTTGCGGAGCAACCGCTGAGCCAGGCGAGGAGCGCCGGTCTTGCGCAGCACTCCCTGGAGTGTGCGTCGGAGCAGCTCGAGATCGGTGCCCGCCAGAGCCTCGAAATGAGCGAGGCGCACGGCGCGCGCCTCGTGGCCGAGTCGATCCGAGGGCGCGCCGTCGTTCATCAAGGGGCGCTCGAGGCTGCGATCGATGCAGCGCGCGAGTAGCAGCGTATCGGCGACGTCCTTGGAGAAGCCTCGGATCGCCTTCACGATCCCCCAGAGTTTGCGTATGGGAAAAAGCAGGATGGCGAGCGGCAACTCGACCAGCAGCGAGAGGCAGCCGGCGACGCAGCCCTGCGGGTCTTCGTACAGCGGAGCGACCTGGTGGCGGTCCAGGGCGCGCCCGTGGCGCTTCAAGGCGGTGGCCACGAGATGACGCTGGATGCGCCCGATGATGAAGTCGTCGAGGAACGGTAGCGGCGCGAAGCGCGCCGCAGCAGACAGCAACGCGCAAACCCAGACACTGCGCGGAATGACGCGGGGAGCGGAGCTGGCGGTGCTTGGCTCCGCCGGGGCGAGCGCGTTGGTGTTCTCCACGTGTGCCTGCGTACACGAGGAGCACGCCGAACGGTAGAGGGAGCGGCGCGCAGAGTCGGCCCGATTGGTTGCCGCTCCAGGGGTGAGCGTTCAATCCCTCGTGTCGATTTTCGAGATCGCCGTTCTCCTTGTTTTTCCGGGCTTTCGTGCGTGAACAGCGGTCGCTGGCGGAGGTGTGACGCGCGGTTCGCGGGGCCGGTCGACGGGGTAGAGTTTCCGCGCTGGAAGTCGCACGGCCCCGCCCGGCACACGGCTTGCTCTTACGCGACTCGACGGATGTCGGCGAGCAAGGCCGAGCGGTGGCCCGGAGCTCGGGCGAGGAGGATGTGATGAGACGACTGGCGGCGATGTGCGTGGTTGGTGGGTTGGTGGCAGCGACGGGGGTGGCGTCGGCGCAGAGCGCCCCGCAGGAGGCGCCCGCGGCCAAGGACACCGCCGCCGAGAGCGAAGCCTACCCCGGTGGTTTTCTGCGACCGGGCTTCGGGGCGCGCGTCGGTGGCTACGGCTTTCGCCACGCCGATGGGGAGGGGGTCTGGGACAACTGCCGCATGAACGGCGTTGGAGTGTTCGGCACTCTGGATCTCGACAAGCACGTGTTCGGGGAAGTTGGCCTGGACTTCTACAGCGCGGCCCCAGAGACGAACGAGCAAGGGCTCGACCGCGTGTCGACCCACGGCACCGTCGGCGTCGGCTTCCGCATGCTGCCGGACTTCATCGTGAGTCCTTATGCCGAGCTCGGAGGCGGCGTCGAGTGGACGCGTATCGAGGCGCTGCAGGACGGAGAGACGCTGCTCGCCGACGAGGGAGCGTATCCGGTCGGATACATTGGCTTCGGGCTGGAGCTCAACGCGACTGACAACCTCAAGCTCGGGGGCGCCTTCCGCATGCTCGCGACGGTGCTGCCCAAGTACGGCGAGGCCCAGGGCGACGGTAGCTGGAAGTGGAACGACACCACGGTGAGCGGCGAGGGACGCATCGAGACCGAGTCGGACTTCGCGGCGCAGGCCCAGTTCTTCCTGCGCTACGCGCTCTGAGCCTCGCAAGCCGAGCAGCGTCACCCCTGGGGCGGGACGCTCTCGGTGGGCTCGGTGACGTCGCGACCCCAGGGTTGCGCCTGCAGCAGCGCTTCGGCGTCCACCTCGAGGCGCTGATCGAGCTGCCCTTGGCTAGCGTCGCGCAGCGCGGCGGCGAACAGCGTCGCGCTGGAGAAGCGCCGCGCCGGGTCTTTCGCCAGCGCCAGAGCCAGCACCAGGTTGATGGCTCGTTCCTGCTCGGGAGTGCCGAGGCGGATCACGTCCGAGGGCTTCACCGGCTGGACGTGCACCACGTTGTAGAGCGTCGCCATCATGTCGGGACCAGTGAACGCGGGGCGCCCCGTCAGCGCGCGGTACACGTTCACGCCGAGCGCGAAGATGTCCGCGCGGTGATCGACCTCGCGGCCGCGAGCTTGCTCCGGAGCCATGTAGCTCGGCGTCCCGATGGTCGAGCCGCGGGTCAGCGTCGCGTTGGAGCCCTGGAGCTTCGAGACGCCGAAGTCGAGCACCTTCCAGAGCGCGCCGCCGGGCTCTTCCGAGCGGAACAGGTTCTGAGGCTTGAGGTCGCGGTGCACCACGCCCTGGGCGCGAGCGACGTTCAGCGCCTCGGCGACGTGCTCGGTCAGCTCCAGGGTCTGCTTCAGGCTCAGGCGCCGAGTCTCCCGGAGCAGCTCCCCCAGATCCCGACCCCTGAGTAGTTCCATCACCAGATAGGGCGTGCCATCGCGGGCCCTGCCAGAGCCCAGCACGCGGACGATGTGCTTGGAGTCCATGTTGCGGGTGATCGCGCACTCCCGCATCAGACGCTCCACGTGGGCCGGCTCCGCCGCGGCGAAGGCGTGGAGCACCTTGAAGGCCACCGGCTCCGAGCCATCGAGCGGTTCCGCGCGGTAAACCTCACCCATGCCTCCGCGACCGATCACGTCGCCCAGCAAGTAGCCGTCGATCGCTTCCCCGCTGAAGCGCCCGAGCTTCGCGTGCTCCAGGGCGCGCCCGAGGTCTGCGCGCACCTCGTTGAGCAGCGCCTCACGACCTCGCAGCTGACGCTGGGCGCGCTCGACTCGTGCCATGGCTTCCAGCGTCGCCACGCGCGTGCGCCGCGCGAGCCACAGCGTCAGCCCGAGGAAGCCGACGATCACCACCGCGATGCTGCCCGCCGTCAGGCTTGGCGGTTCGCGCAGCGACAGCACCGCGTCCGATGGATTGAGCACGCCGAGCAGCGTGAGCACGACGAGCAAGCTGTAGCCGCCGGCCCCGACCCCGAACACCGCCCAACCATCGCGGTGCGCGTCGGTCATGCCGAAGTAGTAGGTGCCGACGAACAGCGGGACGACCGCCAGGGAGAACACGCCGATGTGGACTATGAGCGCAAGGATCGCGATGGTCGCAAGGAGCCCCATCGCGAGCAGTCGCCGCGGACCGATCGCATGACCCATGCGGTCCATCACGAAGCCGCTGCCGGCGCCGATGGCGGTCACGGCGAGCCAGCCGATGGCCACCCACAGCGAAGGCGACGCGGTGTCGCCGATCAGCAGCGCGATGATCGTGGCGAGGGCACCGGCGCCAGCGACGACGCTGAGCGCTCGAGCGCGCTCGGCCTCCTCACGGCGCCGCACCAGCGTCGAGGTGAGCGTCGACTGCGTGCTGACGCTGGGCGGTTCGCTGAGCGGGCGCGGATGGTCACTGAGCGGGCGAGGGGGATCGCTGCGCGGCAGCCCGAGGGTGTCCACGGTGGGATCGCTCCCGAGCTCACGCTCCGCCGGGAACGCCGGCACGGACTCGCCCAGCTCGTCTGGGCGGCTCGTGTAGCGCGGTCTCGGCTCCGCGAGGGTCTCCTCGTCGTG
>JAGQIY010000658.1 GCA_020430865.1 Myxococcales bacterium | reverse complement strand
GTCTCTATCGTCCCAAGCGACTTTTTGAGGATCATGCACGGCATCGGCGCGACGGTCGGCGCCTTGGGCTCCGGCTTCGGCGCCGCCGCGTCGGGCATCTCGGCAGCTATCTTGGAGCCCGTCGCGTCCCACTCGGCAGGTGCCTTGCCGCCCTTGCTGCACGCCACCACCACGGCACACACCAACACCAGCCCGGCCGCTCGGACCACGCGCCCCACACTCCTGATCATGGTCACCTCCCGTGAGTTCTCGAACTTCAACCGACCGAGCGAATAGGTCAAGCATATTCATTGACCTTGCTGTGCGTGGTGGCCCTGCCCGCGAGCCCTGATGGTGGGCGGGAGGATCCGATGCCCCGCAGCCGCGACCACCACCTACTCCGTCAGATCGGCCAGCGCGTCGCCGAGGCCCGCACCGCCCGCGGCTACACCCAGGAGCGCTTGGCCGAGGCCGTGGGCATCGAGCCGGTAACCCTCTCCCGCTGGGAGACAGGCCATCGCGCGGTGTCCATCTCGACGCTGGCGGTGATCGCGGACACGCTGGGCGTGGGCCTGGGCGACCTGCTGGACGTCACACGGGCCCTGCCCAGCACGGACTACGCCCCCGACGAGTCCGCCCTGCTGAGGGGCTACAGAGCGCTGACGGATGCCCGACGTGATCTGGTACGTCGGCTCGTGCGCGAGCTGGCCCCTTAGGTCACCTGCGCCGGCCCTGACCACCGCTTGTCACCGCGACCAGTGGTCAGGGGCCGATCCCGGTTAGGCACACCGCAGCGGAATCGCCAGGCAGGGGGGGTACATTCTCGATCATCGGCGGGTAGAGCGCCTCGGAGCCCATTGGACTGGGGCCCACGAGGAGAAGCCGATGATCAAGGACCCGACCACCTACGTATCCGCTGCACGAACCCCGTCCCCTGAGCGAGCGTTCCGCCGGCTATCCTGGGCGGGATGCGAGACACGACCGCCAGCTCAGTTCGGCTGCGGCTGCTCCTGCGGGGGCGGCGGGAGAGGCACCGTGAGGGCGCCGAGTTCGCGAGCGAGCTCGTCACCGTCGAGGCGCGCCCGGGTGGCCGCCCAGTGGAGGGGGCTGAGCTCGAGGTAGCGGTCGCGGGGCCAGTGCGGCAGGACGCGCAGGACGTCGCGCAGGTAGGTCTCGGGGTCGAGCCGGTGCAGCCGGGCCGACGCGATGAGGCTCATGATGCCGGTCGCGGACTGGGCGTGGTCGTCGCTGCCGACGAAGAGCCAGGCCTTGCGACCGACGGCGACACGTCCGCGCAGCGCGAGCTCGCTGCGGTTGTTGTCGAGCTTCAGCCGGCCGTCGTCGAGGAAGCGCGCGAGCGCGTCCTTCTGCCGCACGGTGTAGCCGAGCGCGCTCCTCAGCGGGCCGCGCTGCCCCTTGACCTTCTCGTACTCCGCCTCGGCCCAACTCAGGAACGCGGCGACGTGCGGCCGCAAGTGGGCGTTCCGCTGCTGGCTGATCATCGCCGGCGGCTTGCCCTTCCACAGGGCGTCCAACTCGAAGATGCGCGCGATGCGAGCGAGCGCCTCACGCGCCGTCACGCTCCGCGCGAGCGCCGCCTCCCAGTACTTGCGTCTGGCGTGGGCCCAGCAGGCGACCTCGAGTCTCACCGGCGGCCTGTCGACATCGTCTCTCGGATCATCGGGCTCGGGCTTCCCCGGCGGACCATCGCGGAACAAGACGTCGAAGGTGCTCTTGGCGTCCACCTGAACGTACCCGGCGAAGTCCTTGAACATCGCCTTCACGTTGTCGCTGGTGTCCCGCGCGCTGTACTCGAACCAGATGTGCGAGGCGTCGGCGATCATCGCGAAGTAGTGGCCGCGTCGGCACGCCTGCCGCTTCTTGTCGGCTCGTCGCACGGGCTGCACGGCGATGCCGGTGCCGTCGCAGGCGATGCAGAAGGCGTTGCTCAGGGCGTCGCGCCGCATCGCCTCCACGATCGTCGCCCCCAGCGTCGCCCCGGCATCCTCGGCCCATCGGCACATGGTCCCGCGATCGAGCGTGACCCCGGAGCGACCGAGGATCTCTTCCATCCGGTGGAAGGGCAGGCCGTCGTTGAACTTGCTGACGAGCACGTGCGCGAGCATCGAGACCGCGGCGAGCGAACGCGGGAAGAGCTGCGGTGGCACCGGCGTCGTCTCGAGCGCCGACTCGCCGTCGGGGTCGACGGTCCGGTACTTCACGCGGGCCACGACCAGCCGGCGGGCGCCGCTGCGCTGCCAGGCGAGCTTGTAGCTCTCCTCGAAGCCGATGCGCTCCGCCTGTCCCTGCTCTACCAGCGCCTCGAACTCGGGGTCGCTGATCTCGATGCGCTCCTCGGGGAGGGGCATGTCCTCGACGCGGCGTCGCCCCTTCGGCTTGGCGCGGGCCCGCTTGCCGTCGTCGTCATCCGGCTCGGCCGGTGGCATCTCGGACGTGCCGGCGAGCGCATCGAGCTGCGCGAGCTTGTCCTTGAACTCCAGCTCGAGTTGGGTCGTGTCGACGCGCTCGGCCTTGGCGACGAAGATTCGGCGCTTCAGCAGCGCGATCTCGACCCAGGGCTGCTCGGGAGCCTGCCTGAGACGCTGCCTATCCGCCTCCAGCCGCACGATCTGTTCACGCGCCGCAGCAAGCTCTGCCGCCAACGCCTCGATGCTCGGCGCGTCCTTCGAATCGGTGGTGAGCGGCACAGCGTTCATCGGCGCGATGATCGCTCACTTCGAGCGCACCGTGTACAGAAATCGTCAATATGATCAAATATTTATGTGTTGACTAGTGCACGGTTCGCCTGGGCGCGCCTCGGCGTCGTCTGACCGGTTCCGGGTCGACGGCGATCCCATCGAGCAGCTCGTCCAACTCCCGCTCCTCGATCTCGACCGCTGGCGAGTCGGGATCCAGAGACGCCGGAATGCGGAAGGTCCCACGGTCCAGCCGCTTGTAGAAGACGCAGAGCCCCGAGCCATCGAAGAACAGCACCTTCAACGCTGTGCGGCGCTTCCCGAAGAAGATGAAGAGGGCGCCGCAACGAGCACGACGGCCCAACTGATCTTCGACCAGCCCGGCCAGCCGGTCGAAGCTCCAGCGCAGATCGATGGGCTCCAAGGCCACGAAGACTTCGACGCCGTGCGGAATCATCGCTCACCCCCCGTCGCGCCCAGCTCCAGCAGCGCCGCTACGGCCTCCGAGAACGTGGCCCGGTCGAAGTCCGTGTCGAGTCGGACCAGGCACCCGCCCACCTCCACCGCGACACCGGACGGCCCTCTCTCACGCCGGGCGGTGATCGGCACCACCCGCGCGAGGGTAATCGGTCGCTGCGGCGGCGAGTCGTCGACTGCCTCTTCCGCTCGTCGAAATCGCGACGACCACCACAACAGCGTGGATCCGGCGAAGTCCTGGGTCTGCGCGAACTGCTCCGAGGTCAGTCCGCTGGCCCGCCACTCCGCCACCCTCAGCTTCCAGGTTTCTGCGTCTGCCATGCCGCCCAGCATGGCGCTTCAGGTGGGGCTTTGGGAGACGGGGTTCATGCAGCGGATACGCAGATCCTGTGGTTGCCACGTGGTGATCTGCCGCCGCTGCGACCACGGCAACATCT
>JAGQIY010000657.1 GCA_020430865.1 Myxococcales bacterium | reverse complement strand
CACTGGTGCCCACGCGCCATCCGGGTTGCGCCATGGACCGGTTTGCCGTAGTCTGCCCTGGTTTCAACCCGGTTCCCCTCGGGGAGGGCAGGAATTGCTGATGGCCGAGACCGCCGCGATGACCGTCCGAGAGGTCGCAACCTACCTGAACGTCAATGAGAAGACGGTCTACCGGCTCGCACAGAAGCGAGACCTTCCCGGGTTCAAGGTCGCCGGAGCCTGGCGCTTCCGCCGCGAGGACATCGACCGCTGGATCGAGAAGCAGACCGCCGACTCACTGGGGCAAGGCGACGAGGCCGCCCCCCAGGGCGACGCCGTGCCGACAGGGTCGTCGGGAGGGGCGAAGCGATGAGCCGCCCGGAGCACTCCTGGCGCCTGACGCTGGCGCTTGAACACCACGGGGGCCGCGATCGCCGCTCCCCAAGTACCGTCGGGGAGAGAACATGAAGGGCGACGCCATGCTGGGACTCGAGCTTCGAGAGGAGTTCCGCGGGAAGCGGCTCAAGGGCACCCAGATCGAGCTGCCCGACGCGGTCAAGCTGGCAGCGGCCGACTTCCTGCGGATCACGTATCCGACCGGGGACGTGCTTGCGGCCGTCGAGTCGATCGGGCCCGAGCAGGGACGTCCTGTGGTGCTCATCGGCGAGCGCGGTCAAGGCAAGTCGCACTTGATGGCGGCCCTCGTCCACGCGCTCAACGACTCGACCGCGACCCGCGCCTGGCTCGAGAGCTGGGCAGATCGCCTCGCGTCGTCGAAGGTCGCCGAGATGCCGCTACGCGCTGGCATGCACGTCATCTCCGAGAACCTCCACCGTCAGAACTACAAGTTCCTCTGGGATCTGCTCTTCGAGCGCCATCCGAAAGGCGAGTTCATCAAAGGGAAGTGGGAGGCCCAGGGCGAGAAGAAGACGAACGTCCCCAGCGACAAGCTGCTGCTGGAGATGTTCGAGGCGCAGCCCACCGCGCTGATCTTGGATGAATTCCAGACCTGGTACGACGGGCTCACCGACACGCGCATCCAGAAATCGCGCGTGTGGGCATTCAACTTCGTCCAGCTCCTCTCGGAGATCGCCAAGGACCGTCCGGATCTGCTCGTGCTCGTGGTGTCACTGCGCAACGGTCACTCCGATGCCTACCAGCAGATCCTTCGTGTCAACCCTGTGCTGGTCGATTGGAAGGGCCAGAACGCGAAGAAGGATCGGCAGCGACTCCTCCTGCACCGCTTGTTCGACAACCGACTCCACGTCGCTCCGGCGGACATCGCGTCGCGCATCGCCGCGCACGTCGACGAACACATCCGCCTCTTGGACGTGCCGCCGGCAGAGCATGAGCGCACACGCCGAGAGTTCGTTGAGGCGTGGCCCTTTGCCCCGCACCTGATGCAGCTGCTCGAGGACCAGGTGCTCGTCGCTACGAGCGCTCAGGAGACGCGGGACCTGATCAAGATCCTGGCCGACCTGTTCAAGCGTCACAGCGACGGCGACCCAATCCTCACCGCGGCCGACTTTCGGTTGGACGACGACAAGAGCGGGATCGCCTCCCTTCTCGACTCGGTCGCCAACGCGGCACACCAGAACCTGCGCGAGAAAGCCCTCCGAAACCTGGACGCCGTGCGGGACGCCGTCAAAGACGCGGAGCACGTCGTCCCCCACCTCGCGGAGATCGTGGCGGCGCTCTGGGTCCGTTCGCTCGCCGTCGGCAACATGGCCGGTGCGATCGCGCCGACGCTGCACGTCGATATCACACGGTCGAAGGCGATTGATGACAACGCCTTCCAGGATGAGTTGAACCTCATCGTCGAGAACAGCTTCAACATCCACCTCCAGGGCGATCGCCTCGTCTTCAAGGACGAAGAGAACCCGCAGGCGCGCCTGATGGCGAGCGCGCGGAACGACAAGTTGTTCGCCGCGGGTCAGGCGATGGCCGGGCAAGACCGCGACCAGCTCGCCAAGGAAACGCGCTACGTGATTGGCGACGCAACCTCCAAACAGTACCGCGTCGTCGTGCTTGGGACGAACTGGCTGACGAACCCCTGGGACGACCTCGATGAGTCGGAGCGCCCTGAGCGGTGGGTCGACAACCGAATCCCGCTGGTCGTCCTCCCGGAATGCCCCGACAAGCTCGACCAGCGGCTGGGGACGTGGCTCCGGGACCACATGCAGAAGCGCCGGAACACGGTGCGCTTCCTCCTGCCGTACGACGGCGCTCCAAGCGCCTACCACGACCGGGATCTCTTGGTGCTCTCGCGCGCGGTGTGCCTCGCTGAAGCCTGGAAGGTCGGCAGTCCGGAGTATCGGAAGCTCCAGGGCAAGTACGAAGGCGAACTGCGCAACGTGCTCAGGAAGCGTTTCGATCGCTTCGCAGTCCTGGAGACCTGGAACTTCGCCGATACGTCGCAGTGCAAGTTCCACGTCATCACGCACAAGGCTCAGGGCGCCGCGATTCCGGAAGCGATCGACAAGCACGTTCGAGAGCAGCTCTTCATCCCGGAGGACTTCGAAGAGATGGTCCTCGCTGCGGCCGAGAACACCGACAGCGTAGCCAAGCTGCTCGGCGAGCTTCAGGAGCCGCGGCCGAACGGGGACGATTGCATCCCCTGGGTCGGCGAAACGCTGGCGAAGGAGAAAATCGAGCGCCTCTGCGCCAAGGGCAAGATCGCCATCGATCTTCGAGGCAGCCAGTACCTGCAGGCCCAGGCGGGAGAGGATGAGAACACGGCGTGGCCCAAGGTGCGGGGTCGGCTCGGTACCGGCAAGCATCTCGAGGAGACGAAGCTCCTGCTTCCGCAGGCCGTCCCGCAGACCGGCGGTGTGAAGAAGCCTGCTGCGGACGAGGCGGGCACGAACGGTGACGGCGATGCCGCGACCGGCAGCGACGACGGTGCCACCGGCGGCGGCGCGGATGCAGGCGACACCCTCTCCGGAGAAGGCGACGGACCAGGCCAGGGCGGTGAGGAGTCGACCGAGCCGGGCGGGGCCGGCATCTTCGCCGGAGGCACCACGAAGACGTACTCAGCTCCCGCGACCTCGTCGCTCAACCTGATGGCGAAGGTCGAGTCCTGGGGCATCGGCCAGTTCACGCAGGTGAAGAGCGCTTCGCTCCGCGTCGAGGGCGTGACCGGGGCCAAGCTCAACGAGCTGCTCAAGAAGCTCCCCGACGGCGTGACCTACTCGCTTGATGTCGAGAAGGAGGAGGGCTGATGGCGCTTCCACTCGGCCTCTTGCGCCAGATCCAAGACGGCGATCCGGCTGCAGCCTGGGAGGCGATCGCCGAGCACGCTTGGGCGACGTTCTGCGACCCGGTGAGCGACGCAAAGGCCGTCGCCGACATCGTAAAGCGGGAGAAGGTCATCGCCGACGTCGACCTTTTCCTCGCTACAGCCGGATGGGATCTCTGGCGGCACTGGACCTCTGTCGTCAGGACGACCGCAGATGCGCTCGCCTCGTGGTGGGAGGAGCGCGACGGCGGGCGCGCCGTCCTGGTTCTTGACGGCCTGTCGTTGCGCGAGGTTCCGTGGCTGCTGGCCGGACTGCACGAGAGGGGCTACGTCGTCCACGAAGATGGAGTCACTGGAGCGGAGCTCCCACCTGACACTACGCCGTTTGCCAAGGCCCTGGGCTTCGGCTCGAGGTCGAGCCTCTACAACAACGCCGCCGGCAACAGTCACCGGCTGCCGGGCGCTCGCACCGAGTGCCTGAAGGTCGCCTGGGAGGACGCCGCTGCCCAGATCACCGCCGAGCCGCGTTGGGTTCTCTGGCACGAGTGGCCGGACACGCGGGTCCATGAGCTGGCCGAGCACGGCAAGGGTCTGTCGGAGCTGGTTGCCGAGGTTCAGCAGGCGATGGTGTCCGAGGGCTTCTGGAAGCTCATCGAGCGGCTCACCCAGGGCCGACGCCTCGTCATCACCGGCGACCACGGCTACGCCGCCTCCGGTCTCTTCCCCGACATGACGGATGCGGACCAGGTGCAGCACATGAAGGACTGCTTCAAGGCGGGGCGCTCGGCGCCAGACGACGGCGCGGACAGCCCGTGGGTACCGCCGGTCGATCTGGTGCTGGACACCGACCACGGACGCCACCGCTACGTGCTTGGCAGGCGGAAGTGGAAGGTGTCCGGTGGGCACCCGACGCTGTCCCACGGGGGACTCAGCGTGCTCGAGGTGCTGGTGCCCTTCATCGATGTCTCGCGGGTGGAGGGCTGACGATGGCGAAGAAGACCAAGGCGGACCTGCTTGCGGAGGAGGTTCGCAAGGCGGTGGGTGCCGGCCGGCCCGTCGCGGTGGAACCGGTGGACTTCGGTGACCCCGATCGGCCGCCGACCTGCTTGGAGGTGGATTTCCCCATCATCCCGGTGAATCAGGTGGCCGCCATCGAGGGCAACGCGGGGAAGCCCATCTACCAGGTTTCGAAGTGGTGGGCCCGGCGCCGCTCCAGCGTCTTCCGTTCGCTTCTGCTGTCGGCGTCGATGAAGGCGCCGAAGGATCCGCTTGAGGCGGGCAAGGCTGTCTGGGACGTCTACTACGCGAACCACCAGAAGCGGGGCGCGCTCTCGAAGCTCAAGGTGGTCGATCCCTTCATGGGGGGCGGGACCACGATCGTCGAAGGCAGTCGTTTGGGCATGCAGATGCTCGGCATCGACCTGAACCCCGTCGCGTGGTTCGTGGTCAAGGCCGAGATGGCGCAGGTGGACAAGGCCGAGGTCGAGGCGTTGCTCACCGACATCGAGGCCGAGGTCAAGCCGCAGATCATGCCCTTCTACGCCTGTGACTGCCCGCGGGGGCACAAGGGCTCGTGGACGCGACTCTCGTCCGGCGAGGCCATGGGCGCAGACTTCGACTCGCTCGCCCTTACGCCCGAGCAGCGCAAGGACTATCGGTACGACGGACCGGAGCTCATCTACGTGTTCTGGGCAAAGCACGGGCCCTGCCAGGTCACGGGCTGTGGGCACCGGACGCCGATCATGACCTCGCCGGTCATGGCGGTGAAGACGATGACCCTTCGGTATTGGGTGCATCACTGCAAGAACAAGGCGTGCGGTCGGCAGTTCGACATTGAAGACCAGGACGCGCGGATGGCTCCCGGAGCGCCGCTCGTCGTCGCCGAGACGGAGCGTGCCTTCACCCTGCCGACGCACGAGCACGCGCTGCGTCCAAGCAAGAAGCGGCGCCTCGACGTCGTCTGCCCGCACTGCGGGCATGAGCATGTTCAACTCGACCTCCCGGAGAAGCCGCCCCAGAAGAAGAAGGTGGAGCTGTCGCTCCTCGTGCACCCGCAGTGGTTGGCGGGCGAGTCGAGCGTCGGCCCAGACGGAAGGCCCTACGGAGGCAGCGTCACCGACACCGCAGCGGCGACCGCCGCGTGGAACCGCGCACGAGCCGCCAAGATGCAGCTCATCGAAGTGCGCGGCAAGCTGCCCGACGAGATCGCGGACCCGGAAACCGGGGCGCCGATCAAGACCGGGAAGGAAGGCGGGACGGTACCCAGGCGATCGACCTACGAGTGCGCCGCCGCCACCTGCGGCCGACAGCAGGACGTGCTGACCACGGTCAAGGCATCGGGCAAGACGGGACCGGTCGCAGCCTATGCGGTGCAGGGATACTGCCCGACCTGCGACAAGGAGCGGCAAGCGTACGGGGGCCGGTTCTTCGCGCCTGTGCGCGACAGCAGGCCTTTCGATGCCGCTGTCACCGAGTGGGAAGCTCGACGCGAAGGCGACCTGGCGGCCTTCTGGCCTCGAAGCGAACTGCCGTACGGGTTCATGACGCACCACCTCAACGGGGGCATCCCGAACCACGGGTTCACCCACTGGTGGAAGATGTTCAATCCCCGTCAGCTCCTTGTGCAGACGCAGTTGCTTCGAGCAACCGTGGAGGTGGGGGCGACGCGCCACGAATGGCACGCGAGAGAATGCGTGTTGAGCGCATTCCAGCAGTACCTGCGGAACCAGAACATGTTCACGATTTGGAACACGCAGGCTGACAAGCTGGAGCCAATGTTCGCCAACAACAACTTCCATCCGAAGTCCACCGTTGTCGAGAATGGCGTCTTCTCGGCCTTTGGTCGCGGGAATTGGCAATCATCAACGGATGGGCTGTTGAGCGCCATCGAATGGTCCAAGGACCCTTGGGAGCTCGTCGCAAATGCTTCCCTCGCCCAGAAGAGTGCGGCTCTCGCTGATCTGACGTCTGGGAAGAGCGAGAAGGCTGAGCCGCGCGACCCCGTGCTCGCTGCGGACGTCGCCTGTGGGACCGCCACAGGGATTGAGTCTACCTCTGATGGATCCATTGACCTCGTCATCACCGACCCGCCGTTCGGGGGCCTGCTTCACTACTCCGAGCTGTCGGATTTCTTCTACGTCTGGCTACGGCTCGTCCTCAAGGACCGCTACCCCGACTGGTTCACGTCCGAGTACGTCCCGAAGACGGTCGAGATCGTCGAGAACAAGGCCCGCAATCCAGATGACGCCCCGGCCTTCTACCAGAGGCTGCTGACAGCCGCATGGTCCGAGTGCCACCGCATCCTGAAGCCCGGCGGAATCCTGGCGTTCACGTTCCACCACAGCGAGGACGAGCCGTGGGTCGCCGTCTTGGAGAGCCTCTTTGATGCGGGGTTCTATTTGGAGGCCACCTATCCCATTCGCAGCGATGAGACGAAGGGCGACGGCGAGTTCGGCTCACGCAAGGTCGAGTACGACATCATCCACGTGTGTCGCAAACGTCGCTTCGAGCCGCAGGCCGTGAGCTGGGCCAAGATGCGGCGTGAGATCCTCAAGGAGGTGCGGCGGCTCCAAGGGCTTCTGGAACACCACCAGCGGGAGGGTCTCCCGGAAGCGGATATCCAGGATCATGCGGTTGCG
>JAGQIY010000656.1 GCA_020430865.1 Myxococcales bacterium | reverse complement strand
TTCGAGTCGCGGAGGACATGATGCGACGACTCGGACAAGGCTCTTTTGGACTGTTGGCTCTGGCGCTGGTGGCGTGTGGTGGCTCGAAGGCTCTCGAGGCGCCCAAGGCAGCGTCTCCCGCGCTCGAGAGCCCAGCGCCCATGGCTCCGCCGAGCGATGAATCTGCAGGAGCGGTTGCCTACGAAGAGCGCGACGAGGCTTCCGAAGCGCCTGCTCCCCCCGCCGACGCCACTCCGAGCGGTGCGGCCTACGCGCCGGCCAAGGCGTCCGCAGGAGACCGTGCGGAGAAGCGGTCGAGCGTCGCGTCCAGCGGTCGTCGCCGCCCCGGTGGCAGCCTGGCCCAGGCCGGCGGCGTGAAAGCGGGCGAGTGGGACGACAACGCCAACTACCGCGAGTTCCAGCGCTGGATCTCGAGCCAGAGCGGGCTCGGCTTCGACTCGGTGAACGTCTCGAAGCGCCGCTTCATCGTGGTCACTGACAGTCAGGGCAAGGCGGTGCCAGGCTGTCGAGTCAGCGTCACCGACGGAGCTCAGCGCAGCGTTCAGCTCACCACCCAAACCAGCGGCCGGAGCCTGCTGTTCCCCGCCGCCGAAGGGCTGCAGGGCAACTCCCTGGTGGCGACCACCACCTGCCAGGGTCGCCGCGCTGCCAAGCGCTTCGACCTGGCACAGGAGGACGGCGTCGTCACCCTGAAGCTGGACACGACACGGAAGCTCCCGGCGACCCGCACCATCGACATCGCCTTCGTGCTCGACAGCACGGGCTCGATGTCCGAGGAGATCGCCAGCGTCAAGGAAACGATCCGCGCGGTAGCAAAGCAGCTGGACACCGGCAACGTCAACGTGCGGATCGGCATGGTCGACTTCAAGGATCGCACCGACAACTACGTCACCAAGGTGCGCCGCTTCACCACTGACCTCGGTTCATTCGCGCAGAGCGTCGAGAGCGTGCAGGCGAGCGGCGGTGGCGACACGCCGGAGTCGGTCAACGAGGGTCTGAGGGTCGCGCTGTCGCAGCTCGACTGGAGCGACCAGAGCGTGGGCCGTTTCGCCTTCCTGATCGGCGACGCTCCGCCCCACCTCGACTACCAGGACACCAGCTACTCGCAGAGCATGAAGCGAGCGAACCACAGCGGGATCCAGGTCTTCACCATCGCAGCCAGCGGCATGGATGGCCTGGGGCAAGCCGTCTGGCGCCAGATCGCTCAGTACACGGGCGGCACCAACATGTTCGTCCTCCGCGGCGGCGCGGGGCCCCAGTCGACTGGCGCAGGGGACGCGAAGAGCAGCTGTGGCGGTACGCACACGAACTACGCGAGCGGCAACCTGGATACGTTGATCGTGCAGAAGGTGCAGCGCGAGCTGCGCGCTCTCGACTCGAACCCGATGCGCATCGCCGGCCTTGGTCAAGACGAGCGCGCCAAGCCATGCTCTGAGCGCCTCGTGATGGCCAATTGAATTCCTCGAGGAAAAAATCATGCGGGGGCGGGTGCAGTGTGCGGCACTCGCCCTCGTGCGCCTTCAGGGGGCCGAGGTCCGGCGACGGTCCCAGACCCAGGCCTGGCCAGGACGGCTCAGCGCTGAGTCTGTTCGTAGCGCGGCTCGTAGGGAGTCACTCGAGGATCGATCCAGAATCGAACCTGTGTCGTCCCGGACCCGCGGTAGGGCGCTGCGCCCCTGCACTGACTGGCCTGCCTGCGCACCGTACGCGCCTGGGCGTAGTTCAGCAGCAGCGCGATGCGCGCCTGACGTGCCTGTCGCGGCACCCCGCTAGCCAGCAGCCGCGCTTCGTGCACCGACGCGGAGCGCTCGAGGGCGTGGAGCTCGTTGAGCCGGTCGTCGAGGCAAAGCACCAACACGACGTCGCGTTCCTGGCGTGCGTCCATCAGCTCACGCTGCGTCCACGCAGCCCAGCGCGCGATCTGGGTGGAGACAGTGCGAGTCGGAGTGGCCTGGGCCTGGACTGGGAACGCGGTGAGGGCCAGTGCGAGGAGGCCCGCCGCGCACGACATGGGTCGAGCGATCATGGTGTGCGTGGGATGCCCGGCGCTCGCTCGACGTTCACTCGGCGATCCGGATCACCAGCTTGCCGAAGTGCTTTCCCGACCTGAGCTTCTCGAACGCCTTGGGCGCATCGTCGAAGCCGAAGACTTCGTCGACCACGGGCTGAATGCCATTCGCGACGACGCATCGAATCAGCTGCTCGAAGGTCTCTCGCGCGCCCACCATCACGCCCTGTAGCCGAACCTGGTTCATCAGCATCGGCAACAGCGAGATCTCTCCCTTGCCTCCGCTCAGGATGCCGATCACGGCCACGTGACCACCGGGACGCACCGCGCGCAGCGACTCGTCCAGGGTGCCGCTGCCGCCGACCTCGACGACGTGATCGACACCCTCGCCTCCGGCCAGGGCCCTTGCCTTGGTACCCCAACGTGTTTCCGTGCGGTAGTTAATGACATGGTCGGCGCCGAGATCGAGCAAGCGCTGAGCCTTTTCGTCGCTGCTGGTCGTGGCGATGACTCGTGCTCCCATCGCCTTCGCCAGCTGCAGAGCGAAGACGCTGACGCCACCAGTGCCCTGCACCAGGACGCTGTCGCCTCCGCGCAGCCGCCCCAGCGTGACCAGGGCGTTGTACGCGGTGACCGCCGCGCAGGGCAGCGTGGCAGCTTCGGTGTCTCCAAGCTCGTCCGGGATCGCGACCACGGCGCTCGCTGGGACGCACATGCGCTGGGTCAAGGTGCCGTCACGCGGACCCCCGAGGGTCGAGCGAAGGCGGGGCTTGGTTGGCTCTCCGGCGAGCCACTCCTGCGCGAAGATCGGACAGACGCGTTGCCCCAAGGAAATGTTCTCTACGCCCGCTCCGGCGGCCACGACACGTCCAACGCCGTCGGACAGCGGCACCAAGGGTAGCTTCTGTCGGGGATCGTACTTGCCCTTCATCATCAGCAGGTCACGGAAGTTGAGCGACGCCGCGAGCATCTCCAGCACCAGCTCGCCATGGCCGGGCTCGGGGTCGGGCAAGTCGCGACGAGCGAGAGGCTCACCGAAGGCTTCGATCACGTAGGCGCGCATGCCTCCCCTATAACGCAGCTCGGGGGTGACAGCAGCCGCGGGCGGGCTGGCCTCGTGTCCAGGTCGCGACGAGGCGCTCGTCAGGGCTGGAGCGGGGCGTGGCGCGCCAGACGCTGACGACGGGTCTCCACGCCGTCCAGCAGCTCGTAGGCGAAACGCCACGCGGCGCCACGTCTCGCGATCCGACCCTGAAGAAACCGCACGACCTCGGCGAGCAGCTCGGGCTCCTGTTCGAGGATTCGCAGGTGCTCGAGCAGCTGCTCCAAGCCTTCGCGACCGGCCACGTCCGCCGGTTGGGAGTCGAGCAGCCACAATGCGTCACGCGTGGCCATCAGGCGCGCTGATGGATCTCCGCGCCCCGCCTGTCCGAGGCGTGTCTCGAGGTTGTTCGAGCTGCGCCCAGGGTCCGTTCTCCAGGCACGCTCTAGCACCGACCTTGGCCAGGCCCGAGCGCTGCCCCCCAGCGCGAGTAGCTCAGCCACTGTTTCTCCGGGGATACGCTCGAGCATCTGTTCCTGGTCCATCACCAGGCGAGGCTGAACGGCTTCGTGGGCTTCTAGGGGGGGGAGGGAGAGCTGCCAGAACTCGGCGACCCAGCGCCATTGCTCCCTCGAGAGCAACGCCCAGGGCACGCCGAAGTCGGCGCCCCCAGCGATCGCAGCGAGCAGTGTGTCCCGCCCGAGCAGCGGCCAGATACTTGGCGCTGGGTCGCTTCCCGTTGCCAGCCAGCGCTGACCCGACTCCGGTCTCCCACCAAGGGTCCAGCGCTCCACGATCTGGTTGGCAAAGCGCGGTCGCTCGTCGGCGTCGAGCGCGCGCCACGTACGCAGGAAGAGCGCCGAACTCCAGGGCTCGAGGGCGTCGAGCTCGAGGGTGCCGGCGCGAAACGCATTCAAGCACAACGCGGGGCGCTCCAGTGCGTGGGGAGCAGCCCCGCTGACCCCCCGGCGCTCGAACAAACGCAGCAGCAACTCCTCCGCATGTCCGCTGGGAGCTTGCTCGAGCCACGTCTCCACGGCATCGAGGGCCGCGGAGAGGGGCTGTCGCGCATCGGTCTCCCAGGGCTGCAGCCACTCGCTGCGCGCGCCCTCCCGCGCAGGCGCCCGTTCCGCCAGGGCCCAGAGCGCCACGAACCACGCCCCGCGAGAGAGCAGGGGCGCGCGCGCCACCAGCTCCTCGGGGTGCTCGAGGCGAGGTAGAGGTGGGCCGTTGGGAACCTCCACGGCCAGCTCCAGCTGCTCCGCGTAGAGGCTGCGCGCCAGCTCCGGGCTCAGCTCTCGTAGAAGGTCTGGATCCAGACCGATGAGCCTGACCAAGGTTTCGACCGCGGCGGCGTAGGCCGGACTGTCCCGCGCCTCGAGCTCCAGCACCCCGTCGACCAGGGGATCGGGATCCTGCTCGAGGCGCTCCTGGAGGGCTTCGAGCACCAGCAGCGCCGAGCCAGGGGTCAGCAGCGCCTCCCCCCACTCGTGGGCGGGCCGGGCAAGCAGCTGTCGTAGCGCTGCGCTGCGAGCGACGTTGACCAGCCAGACTGGGCCCAGGGCGAGCTGCGTGCCGGGCTCGAGGCTCCGGAGCAGTCCGCCCGCGGTCAGCGCCCTCACGATGCGGTAGGCGCCGGGGGGGAGCTGCCGAGCAGCGCGTTCCAGCTCGCGCACCGTGACTGGAGCGCCCGCGCGCTGGAGCGAGAGCTTCACCCACTCCACGTCCACTCCACGACTGAGTTCCGGGGGCACCACGCTCAGCCAGTCGTCTTCACTGCGCGGGAGCTCGGCAGGCTGATTCGTTTCCGTAAGGCATTGTTGATGGATGCCTACGAGGATCTCGAATCCCTGCTCTTTGAGGAGTCGGTGGTCGCCGGCCAATTTTGCTACGCGGAATTTTATTGCAGCGCGAGCTAGCTGATTTAGGCTACGTCCGCGGATCTGGGAGTGCCCGATTTCGTCCATCAGTCCAAGCAATCCGAGCGCCGCTCCGAGAGTCGTGAGCACACCGCGGTCGCTCGGGAGTCCGCCAAGCCAGGCGACGGCGGTATCCGCTTGGAGTCGGCTATCGCTCGGCAGTCGCTCGCTCACCCAGGCTACGAGCTCGGTCATGTAGGCGGCGAGCGGAAGTGACCTGACGACGGTCCAATCTGAGGTTTCCGGAAGGAAATCAGCGGCGACACAGATCTTGGAGCGAGGTGGGCGGCGTCTGAGCGGTTCGCTGCCCGTGGGGCTGTGCAGCTCCACGAAGACCGGGCCTGCCTCTCGCGTCTCTGGCTCTGCGCTGGGCCAGTCCCGGGCCACCACCCAACGCGCAGCTCCCCGCGCCTCGAGCCAGCGGCCGACGAGGCTCCTACCAGCGCCTGATGGTGCGAACCACCAGACTCGATCCCATGCGGGGACCCGCTGGGGGAGCAGTGGGATCCCTGGAGGGAGCGGTTCCTCCTTGAGCCGCAACGAGCGAGCGAAGGGGATGTCCTCGAAGCGGACGCTTGCCTCGCTTGGGGCCCCGAAGCCCTGGAACGCGGGCTGGCACTGCATCTGGACGTCGGCGACCGGCGCCCCGAGCACCTCGGCCATCGTGCTTTGGACGGCTGGCCGGTCTCGCAGCCAGTCGAGGTCCAGCTCGCGGTCGAGGCGACTGAACAGCGTGGCCAGCGAGCGCGGCTTGGGCCTCGGCTCGGCTGGCCAGCTGGGGTGGGCGAGGCAGCGCCGTGCTAGGTCGCCGAAGCTTCGCGACGGGGGATCGCCGCGCTGCATCATATCTCGCAACCAACCCATGACTGATACTCTGATCAGTGGGATGCGTTCAGCACGCAGGGCCCGCGATGACCTGGACTGAACGCGTTACCACTGGACAAATATGAAGGCTTCCAGCAACTTACGCGATCATATCGCGGTGGATCGCGGATCTGCAAGCGGTTTGCAGGGCTTCTGCAGGTTGCATGCATCCTGCAAGATCCTGCAAATCTGGTCGAGAGAAGGATGGATTTTCGTGCCCTTCGGCCCTGCGGTCGAACGAGCTCTTCCGTCGACACGTGGGGTCCATGGGGGAGCGACAGGGCCGCGCGTGGTCGCGCCACCATCGCCGCCTCGCTCACCAGGCGCTGGTGCCTCGAGCTCTGGACGTCGGGCATTCTCGCCCCCCGATCCCATCCTGAACGGCCAGCCAGTCCCACAGGTTCTCCCCAGAGCTGTGTGTATGTACAGTGCGGGATGAGGTCGGCCCTCGAGGCATTGCTGACTTCGGTCGGACTTGCCTCGACTCTCGCGGTTGGTGAGACGCCGAACGGGCTAGCATCGAGCCGTGGAGCTCAAGCCGGGAAACTCGCCACCCAAGCCGTATCCGGCGCCTCCCTGGGACACCAGAGGAAGGGCCGTGTTCGTTCCGCTGCTGACCCGCCGCCGAGACCTCGAGCTGCCTCGGGGCTTCGAACCCGTGGCGTTTCGGGGGCGTTGCACGGGCCTCCTGGCCTACGTGGTCTACGAACCGCCGTCACCCCTGACCTACCACGAGCTGATCTGGATGCCCTGCATGGTGCGAGTGAAGCGCGGGGCGCGGCACCTTCGCGGCTACTTCGTCAGCTTCATGTACGTCGATGACGAGACCACCCTGCGCGCAGGTCGCGAGCTCTGGGCGTTGCCCAAGAGCTGGGCCGACTTCAAGGAGTCGGCCCGCGGAGTCCATGTCGAGGCCCAGGACGGCACCCGGATCAGTCTGGAGCATGCCTCCCGCCTGCCAGCCGTGGGGGCCAAGAGTCGCATGGCGACGCTGCAATCCTCCAGCGATGGGGTCGTGCAGTTTCGTGCGGAAATGACCGGAAGGGCTCGTCTCTGCCGGGCGAGGGTGCGGGATTTCTCCTCTCCGGAGCCTGGCTGGCGGTCCTTCGAGAGGGCGACGCGGCTGGGGCCAGTTGGTGCCGAGTTGACGGGCTTTCGCTCGCTGATGCTGGCCCCGAACGTGTTGGAGAACTAGGGCCTGCGAAACTCGCTGGTACACCGGGTGCGGTGCGAGAGCAGTTTCCGCGGGCGCCTGGCTGCCCGTTCGAGCCTCGAGTGTTGCCGGGGGGCAATGAAGGTTCGCTAGGTCCTGCGCCAGATCGCGACGCGTTCTCTGCCCTCGCGCCCGGGGTGACTGCGAATCGAGTCGCTGACGTGCTCGAGCGTGAAGCGGCGCCCGGTCGAGAGCAGGTGTCGTTCGTAGATCGCTCGAGTGAGCGGGTAGGGTGGGCCCTGGTCGCGATCGACGTCTGGACCCTCCACGAGCGGGAACATCAAGGTCACGAGCACACCCCTGGGTTTGAGCAGGCGCTCCATGCTGCTCGCCCAGGCGTCGCGGACTCCCGGAGGTAGCGCGCAGAAGAACGTGTAGTCCCAGATCAGGTCGTAGGCGCCGAGGTGGTCATCCTCCGCGGCGAGCTCGAAGAAGTCCCGGGTGAGGTACTGCGGGCTGGTCGCGGGGCTCGTCGTCGCCCTGAGTTCCGCGAAGCGTGTCGCTGCGGAGGGGGCGAGATCGACGCCCGTGACGACGCGGTCACGAGCCGCCAGCGTCAGCAGGTCGTATCCGCTGCCGGCGCCAGGGACCAGCACCCGAGCGGGTCGATCGTGCGAAGCGCCTTCCAGGAGTCGATCGAGCTCTCCGGTCGCCACCAGATCGACCAGCGCAGGGCTGGAGCTCCCGGCGTCCCAGGCGGTGCGCCCAGCCCGCCATGCGTCTTCCCAGCTCACTTCTTCACTCACTCGGCGAGTCCATTCTCCGCCACCACCACGAGCCTTGCCCGCGAGTGTTCCTTACCACGGACGCTGAAGGACTCAGGAACGCTTCCGGATCCGTCGATCCGAGGGGCCTAGAGCCGCGTTTCGAGCTCGCGCGGGGGTGAGCGCCCTGGAGCCGCCTGAGGGAGCTGGTCTGAAAGGCCCGTTCGGGGTGCGGGTGTGGTATTTTTCTAGGATCGTGTTGCGACCCATGCCTGCGTTTCGTCTCGTCTTCACGCTGGGCTGCGGCTTGGCGCTTGCCTCGGCCTGCTCTTCTGGAGACTCGGGGTCCACTACGGCCAACGGCGGGTCCGGGGGTGAGGGGGGGGCCAGCGCAGGCACCGGGGGGAGCGCGCCGAACGACGCCAGCGCGGGCGACGCGGGCTCCGGAGCCACGGGCGGAAGCGCCGGAGCCGCGGGTAGCGGCGGTGGTGGTGGCGGCCAAGGCGGAACGACCGGCGGTAGCGGCGGAGCCTCCGGCGGTTCCGCAGGGCAAGATTCGGGGGCCGACGCCAGCAGCGACGCCGTCAGCGACGCGCCGCTCGACGTCACCTGCAGCAGCGATGAGAAGAACTGCAACGGCAGCTGCGTCAAGATCAACGACCCAGCCTACGGGTGCGGAGCGGGTTGCACGCCTTGTGGCATTCCGGGAGCCGTTTCCGTGTGTGACGCCGGCGCTTGCGTGATGGTGGGCTGCGCCGCCGGGTTCGGGAACTGCAACCTGGACGAGAACGACGGCTGCGAGGTGAACCTGGACGCGGATCCAGACAGCTGCGGCGCGTGTGGCAACGTGTGCGTGGTGAATCACGGCAGTGCGGGCTGCGCTGGGGGGAGCTGCACGGTCAAGAGCTGCACGTCCGGGTTTGCCGATTGCGATGGTGTCGCCGAGAACGGCTGCGAATCCCGGACGAGCGACGACCCCAAGAACTGCGGCATGTGCGGGAAGGTCTGCACGCCCACGCCTGGTGCTCAGGCCGTGTGCAACGGGGGAAGCTGCGGGGAGAAGGCCTGCTTGGCTTTCCGTGGGGATTGCAACAACGACTCCATGGATGCTTGCGAGACCAACCTGGTCACCGACGATGACAACTGTGGCTTCTGCGGGAACAAGTGCGATCTGCCCAACGCGGTAACGAAGTGTGATGCCGCGCAGTGCGTGATCGACTCATGCGTGGCGCCTTTCGAGGATTGCGATGGCGATCCTCGCAACGGCTGTGAGGTGGACACCAGCAAGCAGAACGCCTTGCACTGCGGGGCGTGCAACCGTGCTTGCTCGGGCTCCGGCGTGGAGACCGCGACCTGCAACGCGGGGGTGTGTACTCCGTATTGCTCGACTGGCTTCGGTGACTGCAACCACCCAGGGTTCCCCGCGGCCGACGACGGGTGCGAACAGGACATCGCGACGGATCCGGACAACTGCGGGGCCTGTGGGAGCGTGTGCACCCTGCCCGGTGCCGAGGCGGGGTGCTCGGGCGGAAAGTGCGTCGTTGCCAACTGCGCGGCCAACACGGGGGACTGCGACTCCGATCCGTTCAACGGCTGTGAAACGGATCTACTGTCCGCCGAGGATCACTGCGGCGCTTGTGGGCGCGCGTGCTCCGACGCCGGTGTCGTCGTCAAGCTGTGCACCGCGGGCCTGTGCGTGTCCGCCTGCCAGAGCGGGCTGGGCAACTGCTCGACGCCCGCTGCGCCGGCGTCGGATGACGGCTGCGAGAGCGACGTGGCGTCGGATCCGCTCAACTGCGGAGGCTGCGGCCGCGCGTGCGGTACGGACCACGTGTCCAGCCTCGAGTGCGCCTCGGGCGCGTGCACCAGCAGCTGTCAGGCCGGCTTCGGCAACTGCGTCCAGCCTGGCCCCGGTGCAGTGGACGACGGCTGTGAGACGCCCGTCGGCAACGATGACACCAACTGCGGAGGTTGCGGCAACGACTGCACTCAGCAGGGCTCGCCCGCGGGGAGCCTCCGTTGCGGATTCGTTACCGCAGGGGAATGTGGATGCGTGGGTAACTCCGGGCGCTGCAAGGTAGACTCGGGCACCAACCCGACCTGCTCTGCGAGCAGCGGCCTGTGCGTGTGCGGAGGCAACGAGTGCCGCCCAGGGGAGGCTTGCGTCGCGGGCAGTGGCGGCGACGAGTGCAGCTGTGAGGGCGGCGCTGGGTGCGCCGCCGCCGAGGTCTGCTGTCAGAGCGCTGGGGGCTGCGTGGACTTGAGCAGCGACCCCGACAACTGCGGGGCGTGCGCCCAGGCCTGCCCGACGGGCTTCGCCTGCAGCGCCGGCAGCTGCGGTTGCAGTGGTGACGCCGGGTGCGATGCGGGTAGCAGCGGCACCTGTGGCGGCGGCGTGTGTAGCTGTGGAGGGACCACCTGTGCTCCTGGTCAGCGTTGTCTGGCCGACGGGAGCTGCGGTTGAGGACAAGGTCTGGCTCGCGTGTGGCGCGAGGGTGAGGCGGAGAGGTTCGATGCTGACGATCAAGGCGAGGGTGTGGCTGCTACTGGTGTCTCTGTGCGTGGCGTGCGGCGGAGGCACTCCAGAGCCGAAGCGAGGGGGCGACGAGGCAGCGAAGTCGGACCTCACCCCCAAATCCGAGGACGACGGCCAGACGGCCCAGAAGATCCCGGAAAGCGGTCGCGTCTCCAGCGAGAAGTTGATCGAGCGGCGCGCCGCCACCGCGCTCGCGCCGGACTCGCTGGACACTGTCAAGGCTCGCTCGCGGCCGCCGAAGTCGTCGAAGGAGGTCTATCGGCAGGTGGCGCCCGCGACGGTGATCATTCGCGTGCCTGGCGGAATGGGCAGTGGCGTCATCATCGACCCCAGCGGGTGGGTGCTGACCAACCATCACGTCGTGGCTGACGGCAAGCAGGAGGACTTCCAGGTGAAGGTGGAGGTGCTTCTCGGGCACCTGTCCAAGGACACCGGCGGAATGGAGCGCGACGAGAAGACGCACGAGGCGATGGTCTACAAGGTCGACAAGCTGCGAGATCTCGCGCTGCTGAAGATCAAGGATCCGCCTGGAAAGCTCCCTTACGTCAAGCTGGCGAAGGACAAGCCCGTGCCCGGTGATCAAGTCGTTTCCCTGGGGCATGCGGGTGCGGGCATGCTGTGGGCGATCAAGGCCGGGCAGGTGTCGGCGCTGGGCAAGCTCTCCGAGCACCTGGCGACGCTGGCGAGCTTCAGTGACGACGACAAGGAGGTCGAGAAGCGCTTCAAGGAGTACCTGGACAAGCAGAACCTTGGTCTGGTGATCCAGTCCAGCTGCGAGATCCTGCCGGGTGACAGCGGTGGTCCCCTGGTGAACGCCCAGGGTGAGCTGGTCGGCCTCAACGCCTTCTCCAACAAGGACTCCAAGACGGGCGGCCTGCTGAGTTTTCACGTTCACCTGGACGAGGTGAAGAAGTTTGCGGCCGCCTATCCCGCGAAGCCCGAGCGTCTGCTGCCTGATCCGTGGCGTGAAGGCGGCGGTGACGTCGCCTTGGATGACGTGGATTTCGACGGCAGCGTCGACACCATGGTGCTGCACGGCCGTCAGCCGTGCGTGTTTTGCCCCAGAGAAAGCGAGGCGGTGTTCGTTGATCTCGACGAGGACAGCTTCAAGGGCAAAGCAGCGCTACCGAAGGTCGAAGACATCTACGAGAAGAAGGCCTTCGACGCCGAGCTGATGTTCCTGCGAGTGAAGTCCAATAGCTTCATCTGGTACGACACGGACAACGACGGCAGCTTCGACCTGTTGCTGTACGACGCGGGCACCACGGGCAGCATCGACGCTGCATACGACATCGACCAAGGGGGTGATCTGACCTCCGTCGGTGTGAAGCGCCTTGGCCGTGCCGTCCGGGGCTCTGCGTTCGACGACAAGGCGCTCTCCGAGCGCATGTTGCGCATCGCCGGGACGGTGTTCCCTTCGAGCTTCATCGAGAGCCGAGGCAAGGTCGAGTCGCAGCTCCCAGATCCGCTCGGAAATACCGGGAGCGGGACACGAGGAGACCTGAACGACGACGGTCGACCGGACGCGGTGCTGCTCTCCAGCCCATTCTCGGCACGCCTGCTGGTGGACGTCGACGGAAACGTCGCTCCGAGGCTCTCCGCGTCGCCGAGCGTCGAGGAGCTGCGCTCGCCGAGCATGGCGGTGGATTTCGAGTTGGCTGTGGTCAGTCAGGGCGACGAGCTCTGGGCGTGGTACGACACGGACGATGATGGTCGGCACGATCTCGTGCTGCATTCCCCGGGGTCTCGCGTGTACGTCGCCGCGGCTGCCTGGCGCATCGACGCCAGCGGAAAGCGCTCTCCCGCTCCGGAACAGGTGGGGCGGAAGCTGATCCGCCCGGCTCTGCTGCAGAGCGCCGCGCTGCGTACCCAGTTCGAGTCGATGGTGCAGAAGGGCCTGCTCGGCATTCTGTCCGCGAAGGGCGGTGACGGAATCGAGTCCTTCCCGGATCCCATCGAGGACCACCGCGGAGCGGGCATGTCGCTGATGGACATCAAGGGCGCGAGCAAGACGGTGATCGCCGTCAATGGTCAGGGGAGTGACGGCTACCTGCTCGATTTGGACGAGAGCACGTTCCGCGCCACCGCCCGCAAGAAGATCGATATCTCCAAGGCGATCAAGGACAAGAAGCTCGACCTCGAGCTGGCCTACTTCCAGCGCAACGGATTCGCCTGGGTCTTCTACGACACCAAGAACAAGGGCTTCTACGATCTGGTGCTCTACACATCGAATCCTCGCGGAGGCAAAACCGAGCTGGCGTTTCACATCCAGAAGGACGGGAAGGTGAGCCTCGACGCCGCCCTCGAGGGCAAGTCCCTGGTGCAGCCGTCGCTGCTCTCGGGGCGCTCGAGGTCTCGCCTGAAGAAGGTCGCGCCGGAGATCTTCTCCAGCGCCATGATCGGCGAGTGATCACCCGCGCAGCGGGTTCTACTGTCAGCGTATTCGCGCGCGCGACTGCCTGGAGGTGAGGCTGTCGAATGCGAACCGGGACGTGCGAACCGCGAGACTCGTGGGTTTCGTTTCGATTCCGACACCATCGTCGATCCCCTGCGGGAATTCGCCGGCTCCGCGCTGGTCTCCGGAGCGACCCGGACCGGCTCGGCGCAAGGGTCTGATTGTCTGACCAGGACGGACGCAGGGCCGGCGAGGCCCAGGAACCGGCCCCGCGTCCCCTTCACGCAGGGCTGTGTTAGCCTGAGGGTTCCGAGTCCCCATGGGGAGCTTCAGTCGCACTTTCGCTAAGTACCGTTTGCTGGCGCGCCTTGGGCACGGCGGCATGGCGGACGTGTATCTGTCGGTCTCGAGCGGGCCAGGTGGTTTCAACAAGCTCCAGGTGCTCAAGGTGCTGCGTCCGCACCTGACCGAGCAACCCGAGTTCCTGCAGATGTTCCAGGACGAAGGACGTCTCGCCGCCCGGCTCAACCATCCGAACATCGTGCAGACGAACGAGGTCGGTGCGGAAGGCTCCCGCTTCTTCATCGCGATGGAGTACCTCGATGGACAGCCGCTCCACCGCGTGAAGGCGCGCGCGAGAGAGTCTGCCGCGGGTTTCCCACTGGAAATGGAGCTGTTCGTGCTCTGCCAGGTGCTCGAGGGGCTCGAGTACGCCCACGGCCTCAAGGACTACGACGGCACACCGCTGAACATCGTGCATCGCGACGTGACGCCACAGAACGTCTTCGTCACCTACGCGGGGCAGAGCAAGCTCGTCGACTTCGGCATCGCGAAGACCTTGGAGTCCACGGAGACACAGTCTGGCGTGCTGAAGGGCAAGGTCGCCTACATGGCGCCAGAGCAGGCGTTGCGAGACGGCCTGGACCACCGCGCGGATCTCTTCAGCGTGGGCGTGATGCTCTGGGAGGCGGTTGCCAACCGCCGCATGTACAACACTCGAGCGGAGGTCGAGATCCTGCACAAGCTGATCCAAGGCGATCTGCCGAAGATCCGCGAAGTCGTCCCTGACCTGCCGCTGCAGCTGGAGCAGGTCATCGAGCGGGCGCTCGCGCTCGATCCGGAGCAGCGCTACCAGGATGCGGCCTCTTTCCGTGCGGATTTGGTTGCCTTCCTCGACGCATTCCGTCGCGTGAGCGGCAGGGACGTCGGCGAGCGCGTGAGCGAGCTCTTCGCCGAGGAGCGCGAGGAGATCGGTGAGGTCATCCGCCACGAGATGACCGACGTCACGGGACCCGACGCGATGCCCGCCAGCCCGGAGACCATGGAGCTCCCCAGCTTGCGCGGCTTCTCGACTGCGGGCTACGCAACACCCTCTTCTCGCGGCCCGGCGCAGTCCATCGACGTGCAGGCTCCGGTCAACCTGCCGCCGGAGAGCATGCCGGAGCCGGCGGGCAGACGCTGGCTCTTTCCCACCCTCGCCGCCGTGCTGCTGCTCGGCGTCGCGGGGCTCGCTGTCTTTGCATTTGCTCGCGGAAATGACGAGAAGCTGGATCCAGCGGTCGCTTCGAGCGAGCTAGCGACTCAGGCGACAACCCCCGCGGCGGCCTCGTCCGTCAGGGTGCACATCGAAGCTCGGCCGAAGCAGTCGACGCTGGTGCTGGACGGGGTGAAGCTGGACGCGAACCCCTACGAGTCCAGGCACCCGCGCGACGATACACCGCACAAGCTGGAGATCTCTGCTCCGGGCTACACCAAGCGTGAGCTCGAGGTGCGCTGGGATCGCGACGTGGATCTGCGACTCGAGCTGGCGAAGCAAGTCAGCGAGGAGCCGCCAGAACGGACTCCTGACGTGGAACCTCGGGCTCCAAGGAGCGGCGCGACGAAGCCCGCGGAGACCAAGTCCGCCGATCCGTTTGGAGAGCTCCCCTCGGTGAAGAAGCCGAGACCAAAAGCGCCGACCCTCGACAAGAGTGATCCCTGGGAGTAGCGAACGGCGGCGTAGGTCGTAGAACGTCCGCCCGGTCGTGTTTGGGGGTGAGAATCGAGATCGGAGTCGCAGAGCGACGACGCAGGGCGTGGGCTGTCGCCGGGTGCATTGATCACCCAGATGAAACTCAGGTTTTGGCATACTGCGAGACGATGAACAGACTCAGGGGGCTCGCGCTGGGCGGCTTGGTCGCCGCGGCGGCGCTTGGCGCTGGAGGGAGAGCGCACGCCGCGGATCCCGACGAGGAAGCACGAGAGCGCTACGATCGCGCCATCAAGCTCTATGAAGACGCGGACTTCGATGGCGCGTTGGTCGAGCTCGAGCGCGCCTACCAGCTGCGGCCAAGCTACAAGCTGCTCTACAACATCGCTCGCGTGCGCGTCGCGATGAACGACTACGCCTCCGCGCTGAAGGGCTATCGTCGGTACCTCGCCGAGGGCGGAGACAAGATCCCCAGCACCCGACGCGACGAGGTACGAGCGGAGATCGAGAAGCTCGAGCGGCGTGTGGCCTCGCTGACGGTGGAGGTCGACGTCGATGGTGCCGAGATCTACGTGGACGACGCCTTGGTGGGAAGCAGCCCCATGACGGAACCGGTGCTGGTCAACGCTGGAGTGCGTCGCATCGCGGTGAGACACCCAGATTACAGCCAGCAGGGACGGCGCTTGAGCATTGCGGGTGGCGATGAAGAGTCGTTGTCGATTCGGATGAAGACGACCAAGCCAACCTCGGCTCCCACGCCTGCGCCAGGGCCCGAGCCGGCTCCGCCAGCCAGCGCTCCCCCGCCTGAGCCAGCGGAACCCACGACCGAGAGCGGCTCACCCTGGTTCGGCTGGGTACTCACTGGCGTGTTCGCCGCGACGACCGCCACGACCGGGGTGATCGCGTTGTCAGCCAACAGCTCATTGAAGGAAAAGCGCGAATCCCGCACGGCCTCTGCCGACGACCTGGACTCGGAGTCGACGCGCGTGCGCACACTGGCCATCGTCACCGATGTGATGCTTGCGGCGACGCTGATCACGGGCGGGATCACGCTCTGGCTTTCGCTGGACGGGGGATCCGAGCCGTCTCGGGATTCCGGGACGGCGTATCGTGGTACCCAGCTCGGCGTCGGACCGACAGGTGTTTCCATGCGGATGCAATTCTGAGGTGGGACGGATGAGGGCGGACAAATACGGCAGCAGCGGTTGGAGATATCTTCGCTTGGCGGCGCTGGCCCTGGGCGGAGCTCTGTGTGTGCCGCAGCTCACCAGCTGCAACTTGATCGTCGACACCAGCACGGGTGAGGCTCGATGCAGCAGCACCGCGGAGTGCACGAGCCGACTGGGTGAACCTGCCGTCTGCCGTGCGTCAGACAACAGCTGCGTGAAGCTCAAGACCAAGGACTGCACGGAGGTCTTTCCGGAAGATGCCCTCACGGGCGGCGAGACCATCGTGCTCGGCTTCATGGGGCCGCTGCGAGATCAGTTCGCCAGTGTTGGGATCCCGCTGCGTCAGGGAGCGGAGCTCGCGCTGAGCGAGATCGAGACGCGAACCAACGGTCTACCCGCGGCCGACGGCAGCACTCAACAGCGCCACCTCGTGATGCTCGGCTGTCACGACATCGACGATCCCGAAGGCGTCGCCAAGCACCTGGTGGACGACGTGGAAGTGCCGGCCATCCTCGGACCAGCGTTCAGCGGCATCACGGTCCAGGTAACGACAGACGTCACCGTTCCAGCCAACGTGATGACGATCTCCGCGTCGGCGACCAGTCCAGACATCACATCGCTTCCAGACAAGGGCCTGGTCTGGCGCACCGCGCCCTCCGATACCATCCAGGCGATCCCGCTGGCAGAGTTGGTGTTGAAGGTGGAGGAGATCCTGCGGAACGATGGCAAGCTCGCGATGGGCGAATCCGCGCGGATTGCGATCGCCGCAAAAGACGACGCCTATGGCCTGGG